>NZ_JBBIAR010000058.1:0-35781 GCF_054185165.1 Bradyrhizobium sp. UFLA05-109
CGTAAAACCAGAGCCCGTTGTACTTTCGCAGCACGTCCCTGGCGGCATCCAGAGTGCGGCCGTTTTGAGTCATTTCTGTCAACCGGTCGTCCTCAATCTGAGCGACATACACCGCCGCATTCCACGCTGCAAAGGCCGTCGAGGTTCCGATGGTACCCGTCACTTCGTTGGGCAGCGCTTCCATATCATACCTGAAGATCGAGCGGTTATCAGCATACGCATTAAAATTTAGGTCGCGGCCCAACGATCCGAGCTCATACTTAACTGCGCGCAATAGCTCATGACGGCTCACCGCGAAAGGATTTTCTCCGGGCCAGATCGCCTGGATCATTTCCATGCCCGGATCGTGACCATGAGAGTGAATACCGATCAGGCGCCCCCCCGGCCGCAATGCCCGCGCGAGCGGCGCAATGATCCGCTTTGCCCTAAAATTAACCGAGGACAAGGCGCGGTATGGCTGGGATGCAATAACGAGGTCGAAATTGGCCTCCGCCTGACCCGGACGCGGAATGGTCGAATCGAGCAAGAATCTGTGATCCTCGCGATAGAGCACGAGGACGACGGGCCGCTCGTAGAGCGGCATGGCCGTGCGCGGGCTGATCGCGGCGCGCCAGTTCTGCTCCAGGAACGGCCTCAGTTCGGCGATCTGCTGCTCGAACTCTCCCGACGAAGCGCCCCGCAGCGGAACCTCGTGCCAGACGGTGGCGGCCGCCGCGGCTGGCGAGGCCGGCGTCAGCCAGGGCGCCTCCGAGTAGAACATGTTGGTAAAGACGAAAACCGACGCCGGATGCTCGAAAATGCGGTCCGGGACCTTCTCCAGCGTTAGGCGCAGATCCTCGAGACTGAGCTCCTTGCCGGCGACATAGAACGGCATGTGCGGAAAGCGCTGGTGCGTGGCGCGCAGCACCCGCGCCAGCACCGTGCCGTCGCCGACGCCCGCATCGAATACGCGCAGGGCCGGTGGGCGCGGATGGATGCTGGTAAGCTCGAGCGCCACGCGCTCGGCCACCACGCGCTTCTCGCTGCAGGTATGGACGAACAGCAGGTATTTCTGCCGGTTCTCGAAGAAGCGGAAATTACCGCGCGGATCGCGCTTCTCCGGCGGCACCTGAAGCCCTCGCGGCGGCGGCAGGCCTCCGGCCATCGATGCGGCCATATAGGCCTGGATCCGCTCGAGCGTGTCGATGGTGATGCGCTTACCTTCGCGCAGGCGCTGCACCAGCTTCCCATCGTTCACCGCGCGCCGGCCAAACGTCGATTCCGCCATGTCCGCCTTGCGGCAGAACTCGGTGATCTGGCTGAGGATTTCGTCGTTCTTCATGAGTGGGACGGAGGTGGGCAGAGAGCTGATCCGGGCAGGTGCTACCACGATCTGCCCAATGGGGAAAGCGTGGGTTTTGGATAGGATGGCTGCATCTTGCCTGACAGTTCAGTCGATCATCTCATTGGCATTGGACCGCAGCGCGGGCGGCAGGGCGAAGCCGAGCGCTTTGGCCGTCTTCGGGTTGATCAGGAGTTCGAACCGAGCGTGATACCGGTCAGGTTGTCGCCGGGTCTGGTCAGGCTGGCGATCAGCCCCGCCTTCGGCGCGACCACGACCGGATTGGTCTCGGTGACGGTCAAATCGGGAAGGCGCGACGCAGAGGAAACAGCGTGAGCTGGCCTTTCGCGGCTGATCCAGCCGATGTCGAACTCGGTCATTGTTTCTGCCCTTGAACCATCATCGGCAACCCGGCAACAAACCGACAACAAACATGAGACGCTCACCCCCGGGGATTTCCGACTATGCGCCTGCTTGTTGCGCTCGGCCTGCTCGTCACAGCGCTATGGAACGCTTCGGCCCTCGCGCAGTCGCGCGCGCAGCTCGGGCCGCTCTGCACCACCGACACCACACCGGCGGACCAGCAGATCGACGCCTGCAACAAGATCATCGCGTTGAAGGTGTTCAAGGGCGGCCAGCTCGCCACCATCTATTTCTGGCGCGCGGTGGGGTGGAACAAGAAGGGCGACTACGCGAAAGTTATCGCGGATGCGACCGATGCCATCCGGCTTGAGCCGAGCCAGGCGGTCTACAACCTGCGCGGATCGGCCTATTTCGACAAAGGCGAGTACGACATCGCGATCGCCGATTTCGATGACGCGCTGAAGCTCGGGCCGCCAAGCGGAATCATCTTCCACAACCGCGGCAACGTCTATCAGGGCAAGAAGGACTACGCCAAGGCGATCGCGGATTTCGACGCGGCGATCAAGGCCGACCCGAAATCGGCCTTCTCCTACCAGAACCGCGGCGCCTGCAAGGAGGCGCTTGGCGACCTCGACGGCGCCCTCGCCGACATCAACCAGGCCATCCGCATCGACCCGGGCCTGTCGCAGCCGCTGGTGCACCGAACTACGATCTGGCGCGCCAAGGGTGAGCTCGACCACGCCATTGCCGACGGCAGCGAGGCCATCCGGCTCGCCAAGGACAAGCCGCCGGTCAACATCATGACGCCGCCGAACAGCGTGCTGATCTCGGCTTACACGTTCCGCGGGCTCGCCTACGAGGCCAAGGGCGATTACGCGCACGCCAAGGAAGACTACAAGAGCGTGCTCGGCGTCACCGCGTCGGATGCCGGCAGCAAGTCCAACCAGGCAACCGCGAAGGTGCGACTGTCGCTGCTATCTGATTCAACCGTGCCGACACCGCGCGATGCGCCGACCTCGACGGCGCAGCAGGCGAGTGCGCCTGCAGGGCAGCAGGGGAGCACTTCGCCCTCGCCCGCTCCGTCAGGCCGCGGCAAACGCATGGCGCTGATCATCGGCAACGGCGCCTATGCCCATGTCAAGGCGTTGCCAAATCCGCCCAACGATGCGCGCGCGGTCGCAAAGAGCCTGCGTGACATCGGCTTCACGGTGTCGGAGGGCATCGATCTCGACCGCGCGGCGATGCAGAAGATGACGCGCGACTTCCTGCGCGATGCGGCGCGGGCGCAGGTCGCGGTGGTCTACTACGCTGGCCACGGCGTGCAGATCGACGGCCGCAACTATCTCATCCCGATCGACGTCGAGCTGAAGGCAGGCGCCAACATGACGGACGCGATGATCGACATGGATACGATCATGGCCGGCCTCGACGACCAGGTCCGCACCAACATCCTGATCTTCGATGCCTGCCGCAACAACCCGATGGCGCCGCAGGTGGCGGGAGCCGGCGCCTACCGCGGCATCGAGGGGGCTTCAGGTCTGGCGGCACCGACCAGTCTCGGCGCGGGTGCAACGCTGGGGGCCGGCACGCTGATCGCATTCGCCACGGCGCCGGGCCAGGTTGCGCTCGACGGGGAAGGCGCCAACTCGCCGTTCTCGTCCGCCCTCTCCCGCCATATCGGCACGCCGGGGCTCGAGGTACAGCAGATGCTGACGCGCGTGCGTGCGGAGGTGGTCTCGTCCACCAAGAACAAGCAGGTGCCGTGGTCGAACTCGTCTCTGCTGGGCGAGGTTTATCTGGCGGAGAAGTGACGGGCGGGCTTGCGGCGACGTCTGCCGCGAAGCGGAAGTAACTCGCCTCAAATTCAGTGTCGTCCCGGACAAGCGAAGCGCAGATCCGGGACCCATAACCACAGGATGATGTTTGGCGAAGACAGGTGGTTACCAGCTTCGCGCCACAACTTCTCCCTGAGGGTATGGGTCCCGGCCCCGTGCGCAATTGCCCACTAGGCCGGGACGACACCGAAGGTGTGGCGAGGTCTTGCCGTCGCTCAGGTGACGAACGACGTAGAGCTACTGGCCCCACACTTCCTTTGCGATCTCAACAGCCAGGCTGAGCTTGGCCCACTGCTCTTCCTCGGAAAGGATGTTGCCTTCCTCCGTCGAAGCAAAACCGCACTGCGGGGAGAGCGCGAGCTGCTCCAGCGGCGCGAACTTGGCGGCCTCTTCCAGACGGCGCTTGATGTCGTCCTTCTTCTCGAGCTCGCCGAACTTCGAGGTAATGACGCCGACCACGACGACCTTGTTGCCCTTGGGCAGGAAGCGCAGCGGCTCGAAGCCACCGGCTCGGTCCGAGTCATATTCCAGGAAGTAGCCGTCGTAGTTGGTGCCGGCGAGCATGGTCTCGGCGACCGGCTCGTAGCCACCCGAGGAGATCCAGGTCGAGCGGAAATTGCCGCGGCAGACATGCGTCGTCACCACCATGTCGGCGGGCTTCTCGGCCAGCGCGTAGTTGATGATGCGCGCGTAGATCTGCTGGAGACCATCCGGATTGTCGCCGCGCTCGCGCGCCTTCTTCAATTCGTCCTGCGAGCAGAGATAGGCCCACACGGTGTCGTCGAACTGGAGATAGCGGCAGCCGGCGTCGTAGAAGGCCTTGACGGCCTTGCGGTAGGTCTTGCCGAGGTCCTCGTAGAACGCATCGAGATCGGGATAGACGTCCTTGGAGATCGCCTTGCGGCCGCCGCGGAAATGCAGCACCGCCGGCGAGGGGATCGTCATCTTGGCGGTGACGTGGGCCTGGTCGGCATATTTCTTCAGGAACTTGAAGTGGTCGAGCATCGGGTGGTGATCGGGGAAGTCGAGTTTGCCGATCACCCGCACCGCATCATGCCGCGTCTCGACGCCTGCGAACTGGATGCCGGTGTCCGGGTGGAACATTTCGCACCCGGTGAGCTTCGCCAGGAAGTCGAAATGCCACCAGGAGCGACGGAATTCGCCGTCGGTCGCGAGCTTCAAGCCGATCGAGGCCTGCTTGTGCACGACCTTCTCGATCTCCACGTCCTCGATCTTGCGCAGATCATCGGCCGAGATCTCGCCCTTCTCCAGCTTCGCGCGAGCTTCCTTGATCTTCGCCGGACGCAGGAGGCTGCCGACCTCGTCGGCGCGGAAAGGGGCTTTGGTTCGCTGCATTGGTTCACTCCCGAATTTTCAATAGCGCTTTCAAGCGAAGTAGGTACCGCGTGAAGAAGACGCGTCCGACAGACTAGTGAGCGGCCGCCCCGGCGACGCCCAGATGGCGCTCGAGGACCGAGGGGTCGGCCCTCAGCGCGGCGCTCGGGCCGTCGTGGACGATCGTTCCGCGCTCCAATATCACAACGCGGTCCGCAAGCCCCAGAATCTTTTGGGCGTTCTGCTCGACGATGATCGAACAGATGCCGCCGGCCCGGGTGATGGTCCCGATCGCCTTCAGGAGCTCCTCGACGATGATGGGCGCAAGACCCTCGGTCGGCTCGTCCAGCAACAGGACCTTCGGATTGAGGGTCAGCGCGCGGCCGATCGCCAGCATCTGCTGCTCGCCGCCGGAGAGCTGGTTGCCAAAGTTGCTCCGCCGCTCTTTCAGCCGCGGGAACATCTCGTAGACCTTCTCGACCGTCCAGAGGCCGGGCTGGGCCACGGCGGTCATGTTCTCCTCCACCGTGAGCGAGCGGAAGATGTTGCGCTCTTGCGGCACCCAACCGATGCCGGCCCGCGCCCGCTGGTCGGGCCGCAGCGAGGTGACGTCGGTGCCGGCAAGCGCGACCGAGCCGGAAAAGCGTCGGGTGACGCCGACGATGGAGTTGATCAACGTGGTCTTGCCGGTGCCGTTGCGGCCCAGCAGCGCCAGCACCTGCCCCTCGGCGAGGCGCAGGGACATGTTGGGCAGCACCACCGCCTCGCCGTAGCCGGCGCGCAAGGAGTCGATTGCGAGCAGGTCAGACATTGACCGCCTCCTCGCCGAGATAGACGGCCTTGACCTGCGGGTCGCGCGCGACCTGGTCGGGCGGGCCTTCGGTGAGCAGCGCGCCCGAGACCAGCACGGAGATGCGATCGGCGAAAGAGAAGACGAGATCCATGTCATGCTCGATCAGGAGCACGGTGACGTCGCGGGGCAGGGCTGCGACAACGGCGAGAATGTCGTGTCGCTCGCTTTCGGGCACGCCGGCCGCGGGTTCATCCAGCAGCAGCACGCGCGGCTTGGCCGCGATCGCGACCGCGATCTCAAGGAGGCGCTGCTTGCCGTAGGGCAACGTCACGGTCTGCTCGTTCATGACGTCGAGCAGATGGAAGTGCTTGAGGAGCTCGGCGATCTCGCCATTGACGTCGTCACGGGTACCCATGCGCCGCCACCAGTCGCCGCCATGACCGAGGCGTTCGGAGACCGCTAGCCCAATGGTTTCGAGCGGTGTCAGGTCGGGATAGAGCTGGTTGATCTGGAAGGTTCGCGACAGGCCGCGCAGCACGCGCTTGTGCACGGGCAGATCGGTGATGTCCTGGCCTTCCAGCAGGATGCGTCCCGAGTTCGGCTTGAGCACGCCGGTGAGCTGGTTGATCACCGTGGTCTTGCCGGCGCCGTTCGGACCGATCAAGGCGTGGCGGGCGCCCTGCTCGATCTTGAGCGACAGGTCGCGCGTCACGCGCAGGCCGCCGAACTGCTTTTCGAGATTCCTGGTTTCGAGCGCGATGGTCATGCGTCGCCCTCCGGCACGGCGACGACCGCCTTGCGACCGGCAATCTGCTTGATGATCCGGTTGGGAATGAAGAGGACCCAGCGATGCAGGCGCTGGCGGCCGACCAGCACGATGACGACCAGCACGAGGCCGATCCAGAATTGCCAATACTGCGGGGTGATGCTCGAGAACCATTCCTGGAGCATGCGGAATATGACCGCGCCGATCAGCCCGCCATAGAGATAGCCGGTACCGCCGATCACGAGCACGAGCATCAGGTCGGCGGACCGCTCGAAAGCAAACACGTCGAGTGAGGCGATGGCGGTCGTCTGGGTGAACAGCGCGCCCGCAATGCCCGCATAGAACGCGGCGAGCGTATAGATCGCGATCAGGCGGCGGTTGACGGGAATGCCGATGGCGGCGGCCCGCAGCGGATTGTTCTTGATGGCGCGCAGCGATAGCCCGAACGGCGAATGCACGATGCGGCGCGCGAGCAAAAACAGGACGAACAGGACGGCGACCGAATAGAAGAACCCGGTCTTGCCGAACATGTCGAAGGCAAGCGTTCCGAAGATTGGCTGCATCTCGATGCCTTGCAGGCCGTCGGTGCCGCCGGTGATGTTGGAGAAGCGTTCGGCGAGCGCTTCAAGCAGCAGCGCAATGCCGAGCGTCACCATGAGACGCGTCAGGTCGACGCCGCGGATGACCAGGAAGCTGGTGGCAAAGCCGAGCACCATCGCGGCAAGACCTGCGACAACGAGCGCGATCACGGGTTCGTTGATGATCCCGTGCAGCGCAAGAAGTCCCGCGCCATAGGCGCCGACGCCGAAGAACGCGGCATGACCGAGCGAGACGATACCGGCATAGCCAAGGATGAGATCGAGCGACATCGCAAACAGCGCGAGCCGCACGATGTCGGTCATGATCAGATAGCGCGAGGGAAACACGAAGCCGCAGGCCAGCACGATGAGCCAGAAGGCGACTTCGCCATAGTGCCAGCGCGCATGGCGCTGGGCGTGATAACCGACGTCGGATGCAGCGCTCATCGGCTCAACTCAACGCGCAGCCGTGCGGCCGAACAGGCCGTTCGGGCGCCAGATCAGGATCACGATCATCATGGTGTAGATCACGAAGGGGCCCATCTTCGGCACGTAATATTTGCCGGCCACGTCGCCGATGCCGAGCAGCAGCGAAGCCAGAAATGGACCGGTAATAGAGGACGAGCCGCCGACGGTGACCACGATCAGGAAGTAGATCATGAACTTCAGCGGGAAGTACGGGTCGAGCCCAAGGATCTCCGCGCTCAGCGCGCCGCCGAGGCCGGCGAGGCCGCAGCCGAACGCAAAGGTGAAGGCGAACACCTGCGGCACGTTGATGCCGAGGCCGCTCGCCGCGCGCGGATCGTCAACCGCGGCTCGCAGACGGCTGCCGAAGCGCGTTTTTGCGAGGACGAGCTGGAGCGCGATGGTGAGGAGCCCGCAGATGATGATGATCATCAGGCGGTAGCGACCGATGCCGACGCCGAACAGGTCGAACTGGCCCTGCAGCGCCGCCGGCAGGTTGATGAACACCCGCGACGATCCCATGATGTAGTCGACGGCGGCGACCGACATGAACGTCAAGCCAATCGTGAACAGCACCTGATCGAGATGGCTACGCGCATAGAGGTGGCGGTAGAGCGTTCGCTCCAGCGCGATGCCGATCACGGCGGCGGAGACGAAGGCGAGCGGCAGTGCAGCGAAGAACGGCCAGCCCTGCTGGTTGACCAGCACGGCGCAGATGTAGCCGCCGGTCATCGCAAAGGCGCCGTGGGCGAGATTGACGAAGTTCATCAGGCCGAGCGTGACCGCGAGTCCGCAGGCGAGCACGAACAGCAGCATGCCGTAGGCAACGCCGTCGAACAGGTTGGTGAGGATTGAGGTCATCGGAAGTGGATTGATCCTGGTAGACGCTCATCATTCCGGGCAGCGCGTGAGCGCTGAACCCGGAATCTCATTTCAACAATTTGGTCATCCCGGGTTCGCGCTAGGCGCGCCCCGGGATGACGCGCTTTCGCGCGTCACTTCTTGGTCTTGCCGAGATCCTTGACGTTCTCGAACGTCTGGAATTCGACGTTGTAGAGCTCGCCGTCGACCTTCTCGACCTTGCGGATGTAGATGTTCTGCACGATGTCGCGGGTCTCGGGATCGATCGAGATCGGGCCGCGCGGGCTCTCCCACTTCTGGCCCTTCATGGCCTCGATCAGCTTGGTTCCGTCGGTATCGCCACCCGTCTTCTTCAGCGCCTCGTAGATCAGGTGGATACCGTCATAGCCGCTCACCGCCATGAAGCCCGGACGGGTGCCGAAGGCCTTCTTGTAGGCCGCGACGAAATCCTTGTTCATCTGCGAAGGATGCGCGGCAGAGTAGAGATGCGCGGTCACGGTGCCGAGCACGGCGTCGCCCATGTTGTTGAGGAGATCGTCGTCGGTGACGTCGCCCGGTCCGATCACCTTGATGCCGGCCTTGTCGAGGCCACGTTCGGCATACTGCTTCATGAAGTTGCCGCCCTGGCCGGCCGGCACGAACACGAAGATCGCGTCGGGCTTGGCGTCCTTCATGCGCTGGAGGAAGGGCGCGAAATCGGGGTTGGCCAGAGGCACCTTGACCTCTTCGACGACCTCGCCGCCACCGGCCGTGAAATGCTCCTTGAAGAAGTTGAGCGCGTCATTGCCGGGCGCGTAGTCAGAGGTGAGAGTCGCGACCTTCTTGATGCCGTTCTTAACCGCCCAATCACCGATGATGGTCGAGGACTGCGCCAGCGTGAAGCTGGTGCGCACGATATAGGGCGAGCGCTCGGTGATGATCGAGGTGCCGGCCGCCATCACGACTTCCGGAATCTTGGCCTGGGTGGCAAGCGGCGCTGCGGCGAGTGCTGCCGGCGTCACGCCGAAGCCGGCGATGAAATTGACCTTGTCGTTGACGATCAACTCCTGCGCGGCCGTCTTGGTCTTGTCGGGAATCGCAGCGTCGTCCTTGACGATGATCTCGACCTTCTTGCCGGCGACGGTGTCGCCCTTCTGCTGCATGTAGAGCTTGATCGCATTCTCGATTTGCTTGCCAGTCGAGGCCTGGCCGCCGGTCATCGGCAGGATCAGGCCGACCTTCACTGTATCTTCAGCCCTGGCAGGCATTGCGGCCACGAGGCCGGCGACGGCCGTGAGCGTGGCGACCCATGACAATCTGCGACGTCCGAACATCAAAATGTCCCTCCCCTTCTTCCTTCTCTTGCGCCCTGAACCGAGTGCCCGGCTCTTGCCTCACCAAAACTCAGACCGAACCATATGGCGGGGGCCACATGGCGTCTTTCGCGCCCCTGTTGTCAATCGGACGTTTGGCGACCATTCGGCGCAAACCGCGCGTTCCGGTTGCCAGCAGTGAGGAGCGATGTCGCGGTTACGTCGAGGTGACTACGCACCTCGATCTTGACCGCATCAATTTGTACGCTTGTACAAATAAAATGGACTTGTCAACGAAAAAGCCCATTCGACGACCAAGCCAGATTGTCGCGAGCCCGGACGGCAGTTTAGAAATCGCGTGCGCGGCGTGGATGGAGGATTTCGTCTTTCTTTTGCAGAATTTCTACATCCGGGAGTTTCCAGCTCGTTCGAACTTGGTACTATATTACCTATCTCGAATAAGTCTATTTTACCTTGTTGATGGCTGGTCTCCCGACGCCAGCTCCGGCTAACCCGCTCCAATTTTCTGCGCCACTTACGATGCCGCAACGTTTCAGCTCTCTCCTGACCCTCCTCATACTTGCTATGGGGCTGACCGGCTGCGGCACGGTCAACGAGAAGCTTTCCTCAGGGATGGGCGACTATGTCCCACACTGGGCCGGCGGCCTGCCGGCCGACGCGCCTCCGCGCCCGGGCACGCCGCAATACGACGCCTGGATGAAGGAACGCGAACGCAAGCGGATGATGCCGGCCGCGGATCGCGAGAAGGAAGAGCAGGCGCAGAAAGGCGCCACGGGCTCGACATCCAGCGACGCGGTGCATTGAGCGACACATCGTCATTCCGGGCGATGCGTCAGCGTCGAACTCAGGTGCGCGATTGCGCACCTGAGAATCTCGAGTGTGCAATTGCACATTGGGTTCGCGCTTCGCCCGCTCTGGAACGACGGCCGACTAATCCACGAACACCACGGTCTTGCGCCCGTTGAGAATGACGCGGTCGTCGAGATGGTAGCGGATCGCGCGCGCCAGCACGCGCCTTTCGATGTCCCGTCCCTTGCGGACGAGATCCTCGGGCGTATCGCGATGGCTGATGCGCTCGACGTCCTGATCGATAATGGGGCCTTCGTCGAGGTCGCGCGTCACGTAATGCGCGGTCGCGCCGATCAGCTTGACGCCACGCTCATGCGCCTGGTGATAGGGCTTTGCGCCCTTGAAGCCCGGCAGGAATGAATGGTGGATGTTGATGCAGCGCCCCGATAGCTCTGCGGAAAGATCATCCGACAGGATCTGCATGTAGCGGGCGAGCACCACGAGATCTGTCTTCGTCTTCGCGACGAGATCGAGGATTTGCCCCTCTTGCTCGCGTTTGGTGTCCCTGGTGATCGGCAAATGGTGGAACGGGATCTCGCCGAAATCGAGCCCGGCATAGACCTCGCGCGGATGGTTGGAGACGATCGCGGTCGGGATCATCGGCAATTCGCCGGTGCGCCAGCGATAGAGGATGTCGACCAGGCAGTGGTCGGACTTCGACACCAGCAGCATCACGCGGCGATGCGTGGCGCGGTCCCGCATCTGCCACTCCATGCCGAAGCGCTCCGCAATGGCGGCGAAGCCGGTCTGCAAGGCCGACAGTTCGACGGCGAGATCGGCCGCCGTGAACACGACCCGCATGAAGAACTTCTCGGTCTCGACGTCGTCGAACTGCTGGGCGTCGAGAATGTTCTGTCCGTTATGGGCGAGGAAGGTCGACACCGCCGAGACGATGCCGGGGCGATCCGGACAGGAAAGCGTCAGAACATATTGGGGGTCGGGCATGGGCGTTGATGAAGGTTTGGGCAAACGGATACGGAACAGGCCGATTTGCGTCCTGCTCTATCACCGTAGCCGGCCTTGCGCCAATCCCAAGACCGGAGTCAGGATGAACGTAACATTGCAATCCCAAACCGAGGCACGCTCATGGCCGACCGCTTGAACGGCTACCGCATCCTGATCCTGGAAACGCGCGAGGAGGCCCAATTTTCGAAGCTTCTCGCTGAACAGGGCGCCGACGTCGTGCAATGCCCGATGTTCGCCATTCACGACGCGCCGGACCCCGCGCCGGTCGAGGCCTGGATCCGACGCAGCATCGACAGGCCATTCGACGACCTCGTGCTGATGACCGGCGAAGGCCTGCGGCGGATGATGAAGCTCGCGCGCGAGCGCGGGATCGACCAAGCGTTTGTCACAGCGCTCGCCAAAACGCGAAAATTCACCCGCGGCCCGAAGCCGGGGCGCGCCCTCCGCGAGATTGGGCTGGATTCGCAGCAGACCACGGAGAAGCCGACCACCGAGGGCGTCATCGAGATGCTATCGAAGATCGATCTCAGGGGGCATCGGCTGGGGCTTCAGCTTTATCCCGACAAGGATCACAGCACGCTGATCGGCTCGCTCGAGGCGCAAGGCGCCAAAGTCGATGCCGTGTTGCCCTACGTCTACGACCCGAAGGCGGCGGATGCGAATATCGTCACTGCGATCGACGACATGGTGGAGGGGCGGATCGATGCCATCGCGCTCACCAATCTCGGCCAGGTCCGCCGCCTGATCGAAGCCGCAAAGGCGCATGGCAGCGAGGCGCGCCTGCGCGCTGGGTTCGAGCGGACGCTGATTGCATCGGTGGGGCCGGCGGTCTCCGGCGAGCTCGCCGCGCATGGCTTGCGCACCGACATCGCGCCGGTGGAAGACCACTATTTCATGCGCCCGCTCATCTCGGCGATGGCAGCGGCGCTCGCAGAGAAACGGCCGAAAGTGACGGGTTGATCGCCTAGCCTGCCAACTGCGAGGCGGCCGACATCAACTCCTGTGGGCTCGGCGCTCCGAACATGCGCTGGCCGCCGTCAGGTACCTCGGTAAACGTCCAACGCACGATCCCTTCCCGATCGAGCAGGAACTGGCCGAACAGCTGGCCCGTGCCGGTTGCCGCCATGCGCTGATCGGCTTCGGTCATCTCGTAGCCGTCCTTGTTGTTGAGGTACTCGGCGGCCGCCGGCCGGTTCATCGGGCCGGGCAATTCGCCGGGCATATCGACTGGCATGCTCAGAACCACGTCCATGCCCACCTTGCGCGGCCACTCGGTCTCGTTCTGCGTGAACTCGAGATTAGGCAGGCCGAACGCGCGGTGCGAGACCCGCTCGGGGTCGGATGCAGCGAGCAGGTTGGGCAATGGATGATAGCGGAAGTAGAGCCGCGCCCGGTCGATCGGCGTATTGACGACCGTGAGGCTTTCGACGCCCTTCTCGCGCAGGGCTGTGTCAAGCTGCGCCTGCGCCGCGATGTGACGCCGGCAGAACGGGCAATGCAGGCCTCGAAACAAGCCCACCAATATCGGACTATGACCGCGATAGTCCTGGAGCGCGATCTTTCCTTCGCGTGTGATGGCGTCCAGCACGATGTTCGGTGCGCGATCACCGGGCTGAAGTGGTCCATCGACATGGCGGTCTGACATGATTGAACTCCCTCACATTGGCTAGTCAAGAAATGGCAGTACGATCAGCCCTGCGGGATCGAGTCCGTGCCGGGCGCAGACATCTTGGGCCAGCGCGAAATACCGCTCGGCCTCGGGCATGTCGCCTCGATCAAGGTTCAATGTCGCAAGACCATCATAGCACGGAAAGAGCTGCTGCGGCTCGCCGGTCTCGCTCGCCACCTCGATTGCGTCATTGTAGCAGCGAGCGGCCAAGTCGGGGCGGAAATGGCACTGATGGATTTGCCCGAGCACGATCAAGGGCACCGGGAGATGCTCGCGCTGATCCAGCGCACGGTCGATCTCGATCGCCTTCTCGGCGGCCGGCACCCCCTCCTCGGAACATTTGTCCGTGAAGGTGCAACAAGCGACCGCATAGTTGGCTAGCAGACGCGCCTGGAAGCCGAGATCGCCGATGCGACGCGCAACATCGAGCCCGCGCCGGCAAACCTCCATGGCTTGCGCCGGGTCGACAGTGGTGTAGAGCACGCCAAGATTGGTGTAGCTGCGGCAGGCCACGTTGAGGTGGCCCGCGGCCTCGGCGGCTGCGACACTTTGCTCCACCTCGCGCACCGCCTCCTGGTGTCGTCCAAGCCGCGCAAGTGCAACCCCCTTGGTGTTGAGAGCCTCCGCAATGGCGCGCGCCGCCTCGGCATGCTTGTCCGCGTCCGCCGGCACGGATCGGGCGTAGCCAAGCGCCTCGTCGGCCCATCTCGCGGCAGCCATGTGGTCACCCATGCGAAACGCGAGACGGCCGCGCTCCTGCAAGAGGTGCGCCCACTCGACAGGCGCGTCCGTCCCTCCAAGCAGTTCAGCTGCCTCTGCGTAGTGGGTTTCTGCCTTGATCCGCTTGCCGGCGTCCCACAACATCCGGCCAAGCTTGCGAAGAATGCGCGCTTCGCCGATGCGGTCCCCCGCGGCGCGGAGACCTTCCAGCGCGCTCTGGTAATGCTCCTCGGCCGTGTTTCGACGGCCGGCCGCGCCACAGAGATCCGCGATCTGCTCGTACAGGACCAGGCGTTCAGGTTTGCCTTCGCCGCCGGTCAACAACACGGCGAGGGCCTGCTGGTAGAGACGGATGGCATCGTCATTGGCATAGGTCGCGCGTGCGCGATCGCCGGCCGCCCGCAGATAGCGCGCGCCTTTCGGCTTGCTCGCGCTCAGGCTGAAGTGATGTCCGAGCAGGACGAGGTCTTCGAGCCGCTGTGGCTCGTTGCCATGGAGATGCTCCAGAGCGGTACCAATCCGTCCGTGGAGCTCGATCCGGCGCTGCAAGAGCAGGTTCTGATAGATCACGTCCTGAAGCATGGTTTGCGTGAAGCGGTAGGATCGCAGCGAAATCGAGTTCGAGCCCGCGACCTCCTCGACGATCTCGGCGTCGCACAGAAGCTCGAGCCCCGCCTCTACCTTTACCCCCTCGGTTGCGGTCGCACTGAGGAGAGCCGCATCGAAGCGCGGGCCGATCACCGCGGCCTCCTGGGCCAGCCGGCGCACCTCGTGCGGCAGCCGGTCCAGGCGTGCCAGCAACAGCGCCTGGATGCTTGCCGGAATGTCGGCGGCGGCTTCATCCGACTTGATCCGCCACTGCACGCCGTCACGCTCCAGGGTGCCGGCTTCAATGAGACCGCGAATGATCTCCTCAAAGAAAAGTGGATTGCCGCCCGCACGCTCGAGGATTCGACTGAACAGATATCCTGGCGATTCACGCCAACCGTGACTGAAGTATGCTGCAAGCAGCCTTTCTCCGTCGGCGTCGCCAAGCGGAGGCAGCCGAAGGGTTGTGTGGCTGATCCGACCCGAACCGAACTGATCCAGCTCCAGCATTGGCCGATGCGTGAACAACAGCATCAGCCGCGTGCGCTCCAGCCGGTCCATCAGGAATCGCAGCGCTTCGAGAGACACGGCATCGGCCCAGTGCAGATCCTCAACAATGATCAGAAGCGGCGACAAGGCCAGACGTCGTTCGAACACGGTGCGAATCGCAAAGAATATCTGCCGCCGGAGCTGCTCGGGCTCGACGTGCTGCAACACGGCGTCGGGGTCGCCGAGACCGAGGACGTGGAAATAGAGCGGCATCAGCCGCTGTGCCTCATCAGTCGCAAGGCCAAGCTCCGACAGCGCTGCAGCCAGCTTGGCCTCGGTCTCTGCGGCGCTGGCCTTCGGCGCAATGCCATAGGCACTGCGCAGCACCGCGGCGAGCGTGCCGTAGGATTGTTCGCCCAATGGCGAGCAGACGGCCTTCCGGATCGCCACATCTGCGAAGCGATCCTCATCGCGGAGACGGGCGACGAATTCGTTCACCAGGCGCGTCTTCCCGATTCCTGCTTCGCCGACCAGGCGCACCAGTTGAGCCGCGCCACTGCACGCGCGATCAAGGCTGCCAATCACGCGGGCAAGCTCGGCGTCGCGCCCGATCAGAGGCGCGCTGAGGCCCAGCGTGTCGAGACCTCTTGCCGCACGGGGCGTGTCGAGCGCCCCCTTCAGACGATGGACCAGGACGCTGCCCATCTTGCCCTTGAGCGAGACCTCGCCAAGCGAGTCATAGGAGAACGCATGCCGCGTCAGACGGTGGGTCAGCGGCCCGACCAGGACCTCGCCCGGAGGCGCCATCGACTGCAATCGCTGTGCGGTATTCACCGTGTCGCCGGTCACCGAATAGGATTTGGCAACACCCACACCCAGCCCTCCAGCAACGACGTGCCCGGTGTTGATGCCGACATGGAGCAGCAGCGGCGAACCAGCATACGCCTTCGCGCGTTCGCTCAGGCGCGCCGTCCGGCTGATCATGTCCAGGGCAGCGCGGATCGCCCGCTCCGGATCGTCCTCGTGCGCGGCCGGCGCACCAAAAAGAGCAAGCAGCGCATCGCCGATGAACTTGTCCACGAAGCCGCCAAAGCTCTGCACCGCGGCCGTCAGTTCCTCGAACAGTTCGTTCTGAAGCGTCTGCATGACCTCGGGGTCGAGCCGCTCGCTCATCGAAGTGAAGCCGCTGAGATCAGCAAACAGAACGGTGATGGTACGACGATTTGCCTCGCCATCGATTTTGTCCGACTGCGGTCGAAACGCGTATTGAGGCTCGACCGTCGGCGCGAGCGGCGGCGAGGCGGATCTGATCGGAATTGTCGTCGGGCTCGTCCGCACCGATGCCTCCCCGCCGCCTTTGGAAGCCTCACGGACGAGGACGCCGCATTTCGGGCAATATGCGAAATCCGGCGCGCATGGAAAGCCGCAGCCAGGGCACGCGCTCGGCTGCTTCGTGCCGCACTTCGGGCAGAAGGCAAAGCCGCTTTGAACCTCGAAACCGCAACCCGAGCAGTTCATGGCCCAAGACCCTGTCCAAGACCCTGTCTAAGACCTTTCATGGTCCGAGACGCTCGCGTACACCGCGATGGCGCGATCCCCTGGCCCCGCCGAATGGGTCTGGGGTGCGGACCAGAATGGGCTCGGCACGCCGGAAGAGCAAGCGGCGGCTCATCTATCCGTCCACGAAACGGGTTGCACAGCGCGTGGCACATTGCCTGATGTCGGCGGGCATGGCGGCATGCGGTAGCGTCAATTGACACGTGCATCGCCGGCACTAGGCTGGCGAACAGAACAAATAATAAGGGCAGGGAATCGCCGTGAAACCCGTCATCGCATCTTGAGCACAGCCGTACGACCTTCCGCACTCGCGCCGTTCCGCATCCGCAACTACCGCTTTCAATGGCCATCCGATCTGCTCACCTCCTGGGCATTCGAGGTGGAGACACTGGTGCTTGGCTGGTACATCATGGTGGAGACCGGCTCGGTGCTGCTGCTCACCATCCTGGCATCGCTGCAATATGTCGGGACACTGATTGCGCCGGTGTTCGGGATGGTCGGAGACCGCATCGGTCACCGGGATCTTCTCGTCGCGATGCGCCTTGCCTATACGGCGCTGTCTTCGACCATCATGGCGCTGGCCCTCACCGGCCATCTGGCGCCACTCAATGTGATGATCGTCGTCGCGGTCATGGGCCTGATCCGCCCTTCGGATCTCGGCATGCGCAGCGCGCTGCTCGCCAGCATCATGCCGGCCGAACAACTGGTTGGTGCCATAAGTCTGTCGCGCACGACCCAGGATAGCGCGCGCATCGCCGGCGCCTTGACCGGCGCCGGACTGTTCGCCGCGCTCGGCATCGGCCTCGTCTATGTGGCGATTGCCAGTCTCTATCTCGTTGCCGCGATCCTGATGCTCGGCTTGACCCGACAGGCAAAGTCCTCTGCTGCAAGTCACCGCCCGGTGGACGGCCGCGCCGGCACGGGACTGCTGCGCGACCTGAAGGAAGGCGTGGCTTATGCCTGGAATGGCCCCGGGATGAGGGCGGCGCTCTGCGTCGCATTCTTGGCCAATCTCACGGCATTTCCGCTGACGAACGGATTACTGCCTTTCGTCGCGCGCGACATCTTTCATACCGACCAGACCGGTCTAGGCTATCTGTCGGCGAGTTTCGCCGTAGGCTCGCTGATCGGCTCCATCACGCTGAGCCTAGTGGGCGGCTTGCCCATCGCCCGGCTTCTGATCGGCGCAACACTGGCCTGGTACGCGATGTTGCTGGTGTTCGTCGGACTGAGGACGATGCCGGTCGCCATGGCCTGCCTCGTGCTCGCCGGCATCGCCCAGAGCATGTCGATGATTGCCGCCGCCGTGATCCTGATGCGCGCGGCGAGCGCGCACCTCCGGGGCCGCGTGATGGGGGTGCGCATGATGGTGATCTACGGCTTGCCGCTCGGGTTGCTCGCGGCGGGCAGTTTGATCGATCGCATCGGCTATTCGGCGACAGGCTCGCTGTATGCGATCTCGGGGTTCATTGCGATGATGGGGATTGCAGTGCGCTGGCGCGACGATCTGTGGCCGGCACACGCGCCAGCCAATGCGCGATGAAGGGACGGCGCCCCAGGCCCTAATCCCCATACCCGCGCAACCGCTCGACATCGAGGATGGTGATGCCGCCATATTCGAGCCGCAGCAGCCCCTCCTTCTCGAGCCGATTCAGCGCGCGGTTCGCGTTCTGCCGCGACATGCCAGACAGTGCGCCGATCTCCTCCTGCGTGATCTCAAGATGCGTCTTGGAATCCGGATAGAGGATCGGGTTGAACAGTGAAGCGATGCTGCGGGCAAGGCGTGCGGTGGCGTCCAGCGTGCGGTTGACCTCGAGCATGCCGATGAACTGGCCGAGCCGCTCGTTGAGCTGGCGCACCAGGAAGCGGTTGAAGCCGACGCTGTTCTCGAACAGCCAGAGGAAGGTGCTGCGCTCCATAAGTGCAAGGCGGCTGTCGCGGAGCGCGACCACGTCGTAGCGCCGCGGCTCGTTCTTGAGCACGCTGCCCTCGCCGAACCAGGCTCCCGCGGTGAGCCCCGCCAAACTCGTCTCCTTGCCGTCGCGCGATACCCCGCCCATCCGTGCGAGCCCACTGACCACGCCGGCCCAATAGTCGAATTTGTCGCCACGCATGAAGACGGTCTCGCCGTTGACGTAGGATTTTTCGACGATCCCGGCGCGGGCGACCTCAATCTCACGTGTCGCGAGTTCGCGCGACCATGCGGCGACGCGCTTCAATTGATCCTCAGAAATCATGATCTCGAAGCCAACCGCACGTACCGTCACCCCGCTCGATTGCTGCATCGCAACAAATTCGCCTCATTCGCCGCGCGGCAAAAGAAGCCGGACCCGCCCCCGCGAAAAACTTTGCCGACGAATTGTCAGGCACAAGACATTTCAAAATAGCGCGTTACCCTATTGAGGACCACCTCGCGCGAATAGCGGCTTTTGTTCCCAATGGGGACAACGCCGCCTGGCGTGATCGGGCCGGGACCATCAGCTGCATGGTTTCGTCCGAACGGCCGATATAGGATCGGCCCAAGGGAATGGACGAAAGAGCGCCAAAGCGCCGTCGCCGGGGAGGGAATAATTGGTGGCAACCAGTCTTGAAGTGCGCGGCGTGTCCTTGCGGTTCGGCGGCGTCCGCGCGCTGACCGACGTCAGCTTTTCCATCAAGGACGGCGAGCTGTTCTCGATCATCGGCCCCAACGGCGCCGGCAAGACCTCGATCGTGAACTGTATTTCCGGTCGCTACAAGCCGACCGAAGGCCAGCTGTTCTACCGGGACCGCGACATCACCGGATTGACGCCGAACGCCCGCGCCTCGCTCGGCATCGGCCGCACCTTCCAGAATCTCGCGCTGTTCCACCATATGAGCGTGCTCGACAACATCATGGTCGGCCGTCATCACCTCCTGAAGAATAACTTCATCACCGGCTCGCTGTACTGGCTGACCGGCGCGCGCAAGGAGGAGCTCGCGCACCGCCGCAAGGTCGAGGAGATCATCGACTTTCTCGACTTGCAATCGGTTCGAAAAGCGCAAGCCGGCACCCTGCCCTACGGCCTGCGCAAGCGCGTCGAGCTTGCGCGCGCCATGGCGCTGGAGCCGCGTCTCATTCTTCTCGACGAGCCGATGGCCGGCATGAACTTCGAGGAGAAAGAGGACATGGCCCGCTACATCGTCGATCTCAACGAGGAATTCGGGATGACCGTGGTGATGATCGAGCACGACATGGGCGTGGTGATGGATATTTCCCACCGCGTCATGGTGCTGGATTTCGGCCGCAAGATCGCCGAGGGCGATCCGGCCGCAGTGCTGGCCGATCCCCACGTCAAGCGCGCCTATCTCGGCGAGGAGGACGAGGTGCTGGTCGATCCCGACGACAGGCCCGCGGCCCCGGAGTGCGCGGCATGATGGACTATGCAGGACGCGTCGCGCAGGCCGATACCTATCCGAAACTGCTGAGGCTGAATGCCAAGGAGCACGGCAGCGAGGTCGCGCTGCGCGAAAAGGATTTTGGGCTCTGGCGCCTTTTCACCTGGAGCGATTACCAGACGCGGGTACGCGATTTCGCGCTCGGCCTCGTTGAACTCGGCCTCGGCCGCGGCGACGTCATCGGCATCATCGGTGACAACCGGCCCGACTGGGTCGCGGCGGAAGTGGCCACCCATGCCATCGGCGGTTTGAGCCTCGGGCTCTATCGCGACGTGCTGGACGAGGAAGCCTCCTATCTCCTTACCCATGGCGAGGCACAGCTCGTCTTCGCCGAGGACGAGGAGCAGGTCGACAAGCTTTTGGGGCTTGCCGATCGCGTGCCAGAGCTGAAGCACATCATCTATTCCGATCCGCGCGGCATGCGGAAATATGACGATCCGCGGCTTATGCCGGCCGAAAAGCTCGCCGAGCTCGGCTGTGCGCGCGCTGCACGCGAGCCGGAGCTTTACGACAAGCTCGTGGATACGACCAGGGGCGAGGACGTCGCGATCCTCTGCACGACGTCAGGCACCACCTCGCACCCCAAGCTCGCGATGCTCGCCGCCGGCCGCGTGCTCGGCCACTGCGCGACCTATCTCGCCTTCGATCCGAAAGGACCGGACGACGAATACGTCTCGGTGCTGCCGCTGCCCTGGATCATGGAGCAAGTCTATGTGCTCGGCAAAGGCCTGCTTTGCCGGATGAAGATCAACTTCGTCGAAGAGCCCGACACCATGATGAACGATCTGCGCGAGATCGCGCCGACGTTCGTCCTCTTTGCGCCACGCGTCTGGGAATCGATCGCCGCCGACGTCCGCGCCAAGGTGATGGACGCGACGCCGTTCAAGCAGCGGCTGTTCGATCTTGGCATGAAGACCGGGCTTGCGGCGCTCGCGCAAGGCAAGCATTCGGGCTTTGCCGACATGATCCTGTTCCGCGCCCTGCGCGACCGTCTCGGATTCACTCGGCTGCGCTCGGCCGCGACCGGCGGCGCGGCGCTCGGGCCTGACACCTTCAAATTCTTCCAGGCGATGGGCGTGCCGCTGCGCACGCTTTACGGCCAGACCGAGCTGCTTGGGGCCTACACGCTGCATCCCGCAGGCAAGGTCGACCCTGACACCACCGGCGTGCCGATGGCCGACAGCGTCGAGATCCGCATCGACAACGCCGACGTCCACGGCGTCGGCGAGATCGTGGTGCGGCATCCCAACATGTTCCTGGGCTACTACAAGAACCCCGAGGCAAGCGTCGCCGACATCAGGGATGGCTGGATGCTGTCGGGTGATGCCGGCTATTTCAACGATAACAAGCAGCTCGTCGTCATCGACCGCATCAAGGACCTCGCTGAGACTTCGCGCGGCGAACGCTTCTCGCCGCAGTTCATCGAGAACAAGCTGAAGTTCTCGCCCTATGTCGCCGAAGCCGTAGTGCTGGGTGCGGGCCGCGACGCGCTCGCGACCATGATCTGCATCCGTTACTCCATCATCTCGAAATGGGCGGAGAAGAAGCGGCTCTCGTTCACGACCTATAGCGACCTCGCCTCGCGGCCGGAGGTCTATGCGCTGCTCCAGAAGGAGGTCGAGACGGTCAACGCGACCTTGCCGCCGGCGCAGCGCATCTCGCGCTTCCTCCTGCTCTACAAGGAGTTGGATGCCGACGACGGCGAGCTCACCCGCACTCGAAAAGTGCGCCGCGGCGTCATCAACGAGAAATACGCAGATATTATCGACGCCATCTACCGCGGCGACGCCAACATCCCCGTCGACACCGTGATCCGCTTCCAGGACGGCACCACCCAGCGCGTGCGCACGACGCTGCGGGTAGTAGACCTGGGCGGGCACGGCCACATGGCGGAGGCAGCGGAGTGACACAGGTTGTCGCGCAGGGTGCTGCCCCTCGCCTCTCCACGCTTGCGCATGCGGAGACTCCCCCTCACCCGCCGCGCCTTGCGCGTCGGCCTCTCCCCGCAAGCGGGGAGAGGCGAAAGGTCCAACATACATGAACACCGCCTTCCTCATCCAACTTCTGGTCAACGGTCTCGTGGTCGGCACGCTCTATGGCGTGGTCGCGATGTCGTTTGTGCTGATCTACAAGGCAACGCAAGTCGTCAACTTCGCGCAAGGCGAACTGCTGCTGGTCGGCGCCTGGGTGTGCTGGGCACTGCTGGCGAAATACCAGGTGCCGTTCTGGATCGGCATGCCGATGACGCTCGCCTTCATGTTCGTGTTCGGCATCGCGATCCAGGTCCTGATCCTGCGGCCCATGATCGGCGAGCCGATCATCTCGGTGATCATGGTGACGATCGGCCTCTCGACGGTCTTCCAGGCCGCGCTGAAGTGGATGTTCGGCGTCAACCCGCAGCCGTTCCCGCGGGTTTTCGAAAGCCAGTCGGTTAACCTGTTCGGGCTCCAAATCCAGACCGTCTATATCATGAGCCTCGTGGTGTCGGTTGCAATGATGATCGGCATGGCCTGGTTCTTCCGCGCCTCGAAGTATGGCTTGGCGATGCGCGCCACGGCGTTCAACCAGCAGGTCGCCCAATCGCTCGGTATTTCCGTGAAAAGCGTGTTCGCGATGGCCTGGGCGATCTCTGCGACGGTGTCGGCTGTCGCGGGCGTCGTCGTCGCCGTAGTGAACGGCGTGTCATCGGGTCTGGCCGCCTATGGCATCAAGGTGTTTCCGGCGGCGATCCTCGGCGGGCTCGATTCCGTCGGCGGCGCCGTTCTCGGCGGCATCATCATCGGCCTTCTCGAGAACGTCGCGCAATATGTCGACAGCCAGTATCTGCACTGGGGCAATCTCTACGAGATCGCACCGTTCTACGTCCTCATCATCGTGCTGATGATCAAGCCCTACGGCCTGTTCGGCACCCACGACATCGAGCGGATTTGACCATGGCCGGCCCTGCCCTCATCCCTGCTGGTGATTTCCGCACGACCTACGCGGCCGACACCACGATCTTCCCGACCAGGACCAGCCGCAACTTTGCGATTGCCGGCGTGCTGCTGCTCTGCCTCGCGCCCCAATTCTTCGGCGGATATTGGCTTAGCATCCTGATCCAGATCGGCATCTTCTCGATCGCGGCACTTGGCCTGAACATCCTGGTCGGCTTCACCGGACAGATCTCGATCGGGCACGCCGCCTTCTTCCTGCTCGGCGCCTTCACCTCGGCCTATATCTCCAACAACGCACCGATCCCTGTGTTCTTCGCGATCCCGCTCGCCGGCGTCGTCACCGCGCTCGTCGGCCTGATCTTCGGCATTCCGGCGGCGCGGCTGAAGGGACTCTATCTCGTCATCGCAACGCTCGCGGCGCAATACATCCTGCTCGACTTCTTCTCGCGCGCCGAATGGTTCTCCGGCGGCTCGGTGCCGGCCAGCGCCGAACCGTTCTCGATCTTCGGCTATACGCTGCGCGGCGACAAACAATATTTTTACGTCGTCCTGGCTTACGTGCTCGCGAGCTACGTCCTCGTCACCAATCTGATGCGCACGCGCGACGGCAGAGCGCTGGTCGCGATCCGCGACCACTATCTCTCCGCGGAGATCATGGGCATCAACCTGACAAAATACCGCACGCTGTCGTTTGCGCTCGCCGCCTTCTTCGCCGGCATCGCAGGCGCGCTCTACGCGCATTACCAGCAGGTCGTCTCGCAGGAAGGTTTCGGCATCGAGCGTTCGATCCTGTTCCTCGCCATGATCATCATCGGCGGCACAGGCTCGATCATGGGCACGCTGATGGGGACCGCCTTCGTGGTGCTGCTGCCGGAGTCGATGGAATGGCTCAGCCTGCACTTGAAGGGCGGGGCGATCGACCACGCGCTGTCGCTCAACACCAACATCACCTTCCTGCGCGAGATCGCGATCGGGCTCATCATCATCGCGTTCCTGATGTTCGAGCCGGACGGGCTCGCGCATCGCTGGCGGCAGATCAAGGCATACTGGAAACTCTACCCGTTCTCGCACTGAGCGCGGGCAACTCGACCAAAAATGATAACTGGAGGAACCGACCGATGAAGACAATGTCCCTTTTGAGCACCGCATCGCTCGCGCTTGCGATCGCAGCCTTTTCGGCCAGCGCGCAGGCGCAGATCGCGATCGGTCACCTCGCCGACTATTCCGGCGGCACGTCCGACGTCGGCACTCCTTACGGCCAGGCCGTCGCCGACACGTTCGCATGGATCAACAAGAGCGGCGGCATCGGCGGCAAGCAGTTGAACCTCGACACCAACGATTACGGCTACCAGGTGCCGCGCGCGATCGCGCTGTACAAGAAGTGGTCGGCGCCCGACACCAAGGTCGCGGCGATCATGGGGTGGGGCACCGCGGACACCGAGGCGCTGACCGGCTTCCTCGCGCAGGACAAGATCCCCGACATGTCCGGTTCCTACGCCGCTGCGCTGACCGATCCCGAGGGCACCAGCGGCAAGGCCAAGGCTGCGCCTTACAATTTTTTCTACGGCCCGACCTACTCAGATGCGCTGCGCGCGATGCTGATGTGGGCGGCGGACGACTGGAAGACCAAAGGCAAGAGCGGCAAGCCGAAGTTCGTCCATATGGGCGCGAACCACCCCTACCCGAACGCACCGAAGGCGGCCGGCGAGGCGCTGGCGCACGAGCTCGGGTTCGAGGTGCTGCCGCCGCTGGTGTTCGCGCTGACGCCGGGCGACTACAGCGCACAATGCCTGAGCCTGAAGTCCTCAGGCGCCAACTACGCCTATCTCGGCAACACCGCCGCCTCCAACATCTCGGTGATGAAGGCCTGCAAATCGGCCGGCGTCGACATCCAGTTCCTCGGCAATGTCTGGGGCATGGATGAGAACGCCGCCAAGACCGCGGGCGATGCCGCTGACGGCGTGATCTTCCCGTTGCGCACCTCGGTGAGCTGGGGCGGCGATGCGCCCGGCATGAAGACGGTGATGGAAATTTCGAAGATGTCGGATCCGACCGGCAAGGTTTATCGCCCCGTGCACTACGTCGCGGCCGTGTGCTCGGCCTTGTACATGAAGGAGGCGTTGGACTGGGCCGCCAAGAACGGCGGCGCGACCGGCGAGAACGTCGCCAAGGGCTACTACCAGAAGAAGGACTGGGTACCAGCGGGCATGGAGGGTGTCTGCAATCCCTCGACCTACACCGAGAAGGATCATCGCGGCACGATGAAGGTCGACCTCTATCGCGCCAAGGTGACGGGTGCAACCGACGGCGACCTCAACGACCTCATGGCCAAGGGCACGATCAAGCTCGAGAAGGTGAAGACGGTCGAGCTGCCGCGCAAGCCGGAATGGTTCGGCTGGTGAGCGGCGTTACTGCCCCCCACGCAACTGTCATCCCCCGCGAAAGCGGGGGATCCAGCACGCCGCGGCTTTCTCCCGTCGTTCCGGGGCAATGCGAAGCATTGAACCCGGAACCTCGAGATTCCGGGTTCGCCTCTTCGAGGCGCCCCGGAATGACGAACCAAGAGAACGAGAGTAACCGACCATGAGTGACGTGGCTCATATCGAGCGCCCCTCGCCTGGCGTCGTTCCCACGCCGCCGCTGCTCAGCGTGCGCAACATCGAGGTCGTCTATGACGACGTCATCCTGGTGCTGCGGGGCTTGAGCCTCGAGGTGCCCAAGGGTGCGATCGTGGCACTGCTGGGCGCCAATGGCGCCGGCAAGTCGACGACGCTGAAGGCGATCTCCGGCCTGCTCAAGACCGAGGACGGTGAGGTGACGCGCGGAGAGATCATGTTCGACGGCGACCGTATCAACGGCATCGATCCCGACAAGATCGTCCGCCGCGGCATCTTCCAGGTGATGGAGGGCCGGCGCATCGTCGCCGACATGACGTCGCTGGAGAACCTCAAGCTCGGCGCCTTCACCCGCAGCGACCGCGAGGTCGATGCCGATCTCGACATGGTCTTCAACTACTTCCCGCGTCTGAAGGAGCGCACGGGCCTTGCCGGCTATCTCTCCGGCGGCGAACAGCAGATGCTCGCGATCGGCCGCGCGCTGATGGCACGCCCAAAGATGATTTTGATGGACGAACCGTCGATGGGTCTGTCGCCGCTGCTGGTGAAAGAGGTCTTTGCGATCATCAAGAAGATCAATCGCGACCTCGGCGTCACTATCCTTCTGGTCGAGCAGAATGCGCGCGCCGCGCTCTCGGTCGCAAGCCACGGCTATATCATGGAGCAGGGCAAGGTCGTGCTCGACGGCACCGCCGACGAGCTGCGCGACAACGAGGACGTCAAGGAGTTCTACCTCGGCGGCGCCGGCGATCAGCGCAAAAGCTTCAAGAACCTCAAGAGCTTCAAGCGGCGCAAGCGCTGGCTGTGAGCATAGCGTTTTCAAGCGAAGTGGGAACCGGTTCGCGTGAAGAAAACGCGTCAAAACAATAGCGCTTCACCCGAGTACTTGCTCGGCTTCCGTCACCGCGCAGAGAACATGATAGAACGACGACGCAGGAATGGTCTCGACCAGCGAGTTGCCGTCGCGATCGAATTGATCATACCAGCCGCCTTTCACAGGATGGCTGAGATAGTGCCGTTCCAGCCGCACCAGCGCCGCGCGCGCCTTGTCCGCCGCGCCCGCCTCGCCCGATTCGGCCTGCGCGATCCAGGCTTTCGCGATCTCGGTCTGCGGCCACAGCCGCCGCGAATGCCGGCGGATATTGCCGTCGACGTCGGCTTCGTCGATGAGGCAGCCGGTGGCGGCGTCGTAACTGCGCACCGCCGTCTCCAGCAATTCGCCGCGATAGCGGCCCGTCGGGCAGCCGGTGATGCGCTCGAAGCCCTTCAACAGCCAAACCCATTCGGCCTGGTGACCGGGCTCGACGCTGACTGGTTCGATCTTCGACCAGTCCTCCTCGAAATATTCGCCGAGCGCGCGCTTCTGCTTGTCATAGAGATTGGCGAGGAACAACGCGAAGAACTCGCCGGCGCGGTTCTGGAACGACAGGTCATGCGTCGCGTCAAAACACGCGATCATCGACTCGAACAAATGCATCTGCGGATTTTGCCGGCGCGGCATCGTTATCGGCAGGCTCTCGTGAACACCGCCATGCGGCGAGCGCAGATGCGCGTCGATGAAGGCGAGCAGCGCGTCGATCTCGGCGCGAACCTGCGCGTCCTTGTCCAGCGCGTAGACGGTCGCGAACGCAAGCAGGATGAAGGCGTGGTCGTAGGCATCGCGCTTGCCATCCAACACGGCACCTTCCGGCGTCAAGCGATGCACGTAGCCGGGACGGCCGTCCGGCGCCTTGGCGCGCGTCAGCATGTGCTCCAATCCCCTCAGCGCGATCGCGCGGCCTTCCGGATACCAGCCCATCTGCGCGGCCTTGGCGTAACAGTAGATCTGGCGGGCCTGCACCAACACCCGGCGCGGCGCCGTACGATCCGCCGTGCCGTCCTTGTGCAGACGGTCGACGAAGCCGCCCGAGGCGGCATCCCAGCCCTCGCTGGACCACAACGGCAGCGCCTCGTCGATCATCCGCAGCTTCAACCTGGCGACGACATCGGCGGCCTCCTCCGTCGTGATCCCCTGTTCGTTGGCCATTCCACTTTCTCCAGCTCCGGCTGCCGCCCTGATAGCGACGCGCGCAAGGTGGCGCAACGGATGCGAACCAGTTGAGGACCAGCCATGACCGCCCATTACGACGCCCTTGAGACGCGCGCGCCTGACGAGCGCGAGGCCGAACTGTTCTCGCGCCTGCCGGGCATCCTGCACCATGCCATGGCCGCACCGGCATATGCCGAGCGCCTGAAGGGCTTCGAGCCGGCCTCCGTGACCTCACGGGAGGCGCTGGCGCGGTTGCCGGTGCTGCGCAAGTCGGAACTGCCTGCCCTGCACAAGGCCTCCCTGCCCTTCGGCGGCTTCGTGGCGCACCCGCCCGGAGCATTCGCACGGCTCTTCACCTCGCCCGGACCGATCTTCGAGCCGGAGGGAACCCAGGCCGACCCCTGGCGCGGTGCGCGAGCGCTATTCGCCGCGGGTTTTCGGCCAGGCGAGGCCGTACTCAACACGTTCAGCTATCACCTGACACCTGGCGGCTTCATTTTCGACGCTTCGGCGCGGGCGCTCGGCTGTGCCGTGATTCCGGCCGGCCCTGGCAATGCAGAAGCGCAATTTGAGCTGATCGAGGCTTACCGGCCGACCGGCTACAGCGGCACGCCGGACTTTCTGAAGATCCTGCTCGACGCCGCTGCGACTGCGGGGCGCGATGTCTCTTCGATCAAGCGCGCGCTGGTCTCGGGCGCCGCGTTTCCGCCCTCGCTCCAGGCCGAGATCAAGGCGCGTGGCATCGACGCCTACCAGGCCTTCGGCACCGCTGATCTCGGCCTCATCGCCTTCGAGACGGAGGCGCGCGAAGGTATGGTCCTCAACGAGAACCTGATCATGGAGATCGTCAAGCCAGGCACTGGCGATCCCGTTGCGCCAGGAGACGTCGGCGAGATCGTGGTGACCTCGCTCGACCCGCATCATCCATGGATCCGCCTTGCGCTCGGCGACCTCACCGCGACGCTGCCAGGCAGGAGCTCCTGCGGCCGCACCAACATGCGGATCAAGGGCTGGATGGGTCGCGCCGACCAGACCACCAAGGTCAAGGGTATGTTCGTCCGCCCCGAACAGATCGCCGAGATCGGCAAGCGCCATCCCGCGCTCGGGCGCCTGCGCCTCGTGGTCACCCGCGAGGGCGAGACGGATGCGATGACGTTGAAGGCTGAGACCGCGACGACAAGCGAGGCGCTACGCGAGGAGACCGCCACCACACTACGCGCGGTGACGAAGCTCGGTGGCAATGTCGAGCTGGTGAGCCCGGGCGCGCTGCCGAACGACGGCAAGGTGATTGCCGATGATCGGTAGGATCTCGAAGCGGAGGCGGAGTGCCATACCGAGCAAAACGCGCTCAGCTGGCTGACCGATCCATTAGCTGCGACCGAGATTGCTGTACTCTACAAGGTTCGAGGCCACAATTGCCCAGCGTCTCTGACTCCCTGATCAAATCCAGAACGGTATCCACACCTATAGCAACAGACGCCTATTCCAACAGCCACGATGAAGAACACAAGGTATTCCATTCGGTACCTCCCGCTCTTTGCTCTTCCTGTATTGCTGACTTGCCTGGTTTGATTACAGCGAAATTGGCGCTGGTTTTTGAGGCTCAATGGCTGAACGCTCGGATCGTGCCAACAACTTCGTTCTGCTGCGTGGGGGTGATCTCGGCGAACATGGGCAGCGACAGGATGCTGTTCTGGTCGGCATACGCGTTTGGGAACTCTTGAGGCCGATGGTCGAAGCGCCGGTAAGCTGGCAGCAGAGGCAGCGCCGTCGGATAGTTGATTGCAGTCTGGATTCCCATTGCGTTGAGATATGTAGCGAGGGCGTCGCGCCTAGGATGCCTAATCGTGTAGAGATGATAGACGTGGGTTCGCCAGGGCGCTACGTGCGGTACCTTCACGTCCTCGATCTGGTTCAGTGCGGCATCGTAAAATCTTGCAGCGTCCTGACGTGCGCGGGTCCAGTCCGAAAGATGCGGCAGCTTAGCCGACAGGATCGCGGCCTGTAGACCGTCCAGCCGGCTGTTGACGCCCTCGATCTGGTGCTGGTGCTTCACCAGCCCGCCATGCCGTGCGAGCATCGCGATGTGCTCGGCCAGGCCCGCATCGTTGGTGACAACCGCTCCGGCATCGCCCATGGCGCCGAGGTTCTTGCCCGGATAGAACGAATAGGTCGCCACCTGGCCAAACGTCCCTACCGGCTGCCCCTTGAACTGCGCCTGGTGTGCCTGCGCGCAGTCCTCGACGACCCAGAGACCGTGCTTCTTCGCGATCGCCATGATCGCGTCCATGTCCGCGGGCTGACCATAAAGATGCACGGGAATGATGCCGACCGTGCGCGGCGTGATCGCGGCCTCGATCGCGTTCGGGTCGATGGTGAAGGTCACGCCATCCGTGTCGCAGAATTTTACCGTCGCGCCGGCATGCGTGATCATCGCGGAGGTCGAAATCCAGGAATGCGCCGTGGTGATGACCTCGTCACCAGGATTCACTTTCAGGGCGGCCATCGCAAGGTACAGCGCATCCGTGCCATTGGCGCAGGAGATGCAATACTTGACGGAGGCTGCTTTGGCGAACTCCTGCTCGAAGGCCTCGACATAGGGGCCGCGGATGAACGCATTGTCGCGGATCACGTTTGCGATTGCCGCATCGATCTCGCCTTTGATGTTTTGATACTGAAGCTGAAGATCGGCGAAAGGTACCGCCATGCGTGCCTCTATTTTCGCGACGGGAGCCGCCGAACCGGATTGCCGGCATAAGTGCCGGCGACGGTAATGTCTTTCGTGACCACCGAGCCCGCTCCAATCACGACGTCGTCGACGATTCTAACCGGCATGATCGTGGCGTTGGAACCGATGGAGACGCGGTTTCCGATCCTCGTCTCGCGCCAGAGCTCCTTGTGGCCGCGGGCAGGCCCGCCACTCGCAAACGTATCGTTGATGAACATCACGCCGTGCCCGACGAAGCAATCCTCGCCGATGGTAACGAGCTCGCAGATGAAACTATGCGACTGAACGCGCGTGCGCGCGCCGATGACCGCACTCTTCTGAATTTCGGTGAACGGTCCGATGAAGCAATCATCGCCGATTCTGCAGCCATAGAGGTTGCAGGGCTCGACCACTTTCACACGCGCACCGAATGCGACGTCGTCGCGTATGCCGGCCTGATGCAGGAGAGGCCCGTTCACGAGGCGACGCCAAGCCGGCTGCGACGCGGCATAAAGCGGAGAGCCACCTCCTGCCCAGTCTCGATGGATTCATAGAGCGCCGAAATTAGCTCCAGGCTCTTGCGGCCCTGCAGCCCATCAACGAGTGCGGCGCCACGATCCGCCAGACAGTCGACGACATGCTGATAGTAGGCTTGGTGACCGAACCCGTAAACATTCGGCGGATTGACCGAGTATTTCTCGATCACTTCCTTGTCCGAAGGCAGTTCATCGACAAAGCGCCAGTGCCTGATCTGATTCATCGCGAAACCGGCAATCTCCACCGCGCCCTTTTCGCCGAGGATCGACAAAGAGCCTTCGAGATCGACGGGGCGCGCGGCGGTGGTCGCCTCAATGATACCCAAGGCACCGTTCCGGAACCTCAGTGTCGCCACCGCAGTGTCTTCGGTCTCGATCTTCACCAGCGCAGCCGTACTGCGGGCATGGACGCTGACGACGTCGCCGAAGAACCATTCCAGCATGTCGATGTGGTGGCTGGCCTGGTTGGTGAGCACGCCGCCATCAAACGCCCAGGTACCGCGCCAGGGATCCTGATCGTAATAGGCCTGATCCCGGCACCAGCGCACGCGGACGGTGCCAAGCACGAGTTTGCCGAACCTGCCGGCATCGAGTGCCTCGCGCGCCTTGACGATCGGGACGTTGAAACGGTTCTGCTTGACGACGAAGAGCTTCACGCCTGCCTCGTCGCAGGCGCGGATCATGTCGTCGGCGTCCTGCAGTCGCAGCGCCATGGGTTTTTCGACCACGACATGCATCCCGGCGCGCGCGCAGGCAACGACATGCTGCGGGTGCAGACCGCTCGGCGTGAGCACAGCAACCGCATCGATGTCCTTGCGCGAGAGAAAATCATCGATGTCATAGCTTGCGGAAACTCCGAATTTAACGGCAATCGCGTCCGCCCGCGCTCGCTGTGTATCGCAAACAGCGACCAGCCTGGCGCCTTCGATGTGGTTGCCACCCAACAGGTCAGAGTGACGTTTGGAAATACGCCCGCAACCCAGCAGGCCGAACCTGATCACGGCAATCTCCTTGGCAAGACTGTGATCCTTGTCCTGGACCAACCGAACTCGTCAACGGCCCTATTCACTAACGGGATGGGACACGAAATCAAGGACTTGATCGGAATATTCGCGGCAAGCCCGCATGGTTGCTATTTGGCAGAAGGCTTGCTTATTGTAGTTTTTCAACCGGTGTCTCCATGAAAAAATCGGCCGTATTTCTCGATCGAGATGGGGTTCTCAACGAGGACACCGGGTACGTCTTCGATCCACGCAAGCTGAAATGGATTGAAGGCGCTCAAGAGGCAGTCAAGACTATCAACGAAGCTGGCTACTTTGCCTTTGTGGTGACAAACCAATCGGGCGTGGCCCGCGGCCTGTTCGATGAGGACGATGTGCAGGCACTTCACGCCTGGATGGTCGACGAATTGGCAAAGATCGGTGCACGCATCGACGACTTCGAGTATTGCCCCGACCATCCCGAGGCCGTTGTGGAACGCTATCGACGGACTAACATCCGGCGTAAGCCAGGCCCCGGCATGATCGACGACCTTGTTGCTCGTCACAACGTGGACGTCGGTGGAAGCATTCTGATCGGCGACAAGGAGACCGATGTCGAGGCAGCTCGTGCAGCCGGCATCAAAGGGTACCTGTTTCCCGGAGGAAACCTCCTTACCTTTGTGAGGTCGATTCTCGTCGAAAATCCAGCCTCATGTCGTAATCGTCAGGACTAGTGTCATCGTTTTGGAACACTGAACCTGATGCAGGATCGTATCCCTGAGGTGGTCGAGCTGGTTCGGTGGGTGACCGGCAATTTCCGGCGTAGGTCGACCGATCACCAGACTATCATAATCTTGGCGAGATTGCCTCGCGGCGACGCCGACGCCATTGCAGGAACTCAGACTGCGGCACGAGGATCACAGTCGGTCCTACCGCAGGACCGCCTCGGCTAGACGGGCGCAGCGTCCTCGCGCGGCATTCGGAACACGACAAAATGAGAGACAGAAAAATTCACGCCAAACGCGGCGACAATCGAAATCAGCTTGGCGATAGGAACATTCATATAGCGGGAGAGCACAACCAAGGTCGTCGTTGCGACGACTAATCCGAATATCCCCGAGGCAGCGAAGCTCAAGTATCGACTAAGACTGTACAGTCCACCTGTCTCTCGCCCGAAAGTGATTTTCGTGTTCATCACATAAGAGCCCGAAACTGCGACCAGCCAAGCAACCACATTCGACGAGATCAGCGGCAGGTGGGCAAGCTGAAACGCGACCGTAAACGTGGCCACGTCGACGACAACGTTCACCACCCCGATCGACGCAAAGCTGAACAGCTTCGCCAGGACCGTGCGCCGATACCATGCGTCAGCTACGCTAGCCAGAAGACGTTCCACTGCTTGCAATGCTCTTTGCCTCTGCCAGAGAGATATCAAGTGCGCGCAGGGCTGGCCACTCGGGCGAAGCAAGAATTCAGACGGTGTTGCCGTTAAGCAACGCCCTGCAGCGAGCGCAGTTCGCTGCAGCGCACACAATCAGAGATAGTGCAAGGGAACTCAACTGCGCTGAAGGGCTACGCGCATCGGGGATGCCAACGGGCTGCACGGCAAGCGCAGAGAGTTGTCGGCTACCTTGCCCGCGCCATCATTCGCAATGCCGTACCATTGGAACAAGGAACGGCGACGGAAATCAGCGGGGAAGCCGCCGCAAATCCGCGCGAGCCCTTTCTGCAAGGGGATCGTCACCGTGACGCGCGATGAACAACTCAAGCGCCTCCGCCGTGCCCTTGCGACGAGCCAATTCGTACTCCTCGGCGACTGCTATGGACGGGTCGCGCGGCGGCGGCATCGAAGGGGCTCGCTCTGCCTTGCCGATCTCATCTGCTTTGGTTTTCCCGCTCATGACAAGTTGCTTCTCCAGGAACCGCAGATCCAGGTTGGTGGGCAATATGAGAAGGCCCAGGACGCCCAAGGCAAGGCAAAGGCGCATGGCTACCCCCTTTTGTCGCTTGCGGCCAAATTCCGTCGTCCCGTACAAGCACAAGTCGTCGGTTAACAAGTCGTTATCGGCCCTGAAAGGGCGCCGAAAATTAACCAAACTTATCCATCTAACGATAAACTGACTCGTGGGGCCGAAGCCGGCCGACGCAGATACTCCGGAGTCGTTCCTTGGCAACCGCTGTTTCCGTAAGTGCCACCAACAACCAGGACATTGACGGCATGCTGGCCGGTGTCAAATGGTCCGGCACGATCACCTATAGTTTTCCGGATTCGTCGAGCGATTATGTGTCCGGCTACGGCAAGGGCGAGCCGACCGCATCGGGCTTCAGTCAGGCCCCCGCCCAGATGCAGACCGCGATCAACTACGCGATCGGACTGATCCTCAGCTATACCAACGCCACGATTCAGTACGCCGGAACCAACGGCGCGGACATCATGATAGCGCAGTCGTCCGCTGCCAATCCGACCTCCTACGCCTACTATCCGGGAAACTATGCCGAGGGCGGCGACGTCTGGTTCGGGACCGCGTACAATTATTCATTGGCGGCGATGGGCAACTACTACTTTACGACCGCGCTGCACGAACTCGGTCACGCCTTTGGCCTCAAGCACAGCCAGGAGACCGGCGGCGTCGCCAACGTCGCGGTGCCGACCGCGCATGACGACAGTGAATACACTGTCATGAGCTACCGCAGCTATGTCGGCGCTTCGACGACGAGCGGCTATACAAACGAGGCCTACGGCTATCCGCAGACCTACATGGCCAACGATATCCTGGCACTCCAGACGCTGTATGGCGCGAACTACACAACACAGAGCGGCAACACGGTCTACACGTGGAGCCCGACCACCGGGCAGGAGTTCATCAACGGTGTCGGACAGCTGGCACCGGGTGGCGGCGTCGGCGGCTCCGCCAACCGCATCTACGAGACGATCTGGGACGGCGGAGGCGTCGATACCTACGATCTGTCCAACTACACGACGAACCTGAGCATCAATCTCAATCCCGGCGCGTCGTCTGTGTTCTCCTCTACGCAGCTAGCCTATCTCGGCAACGGCCACTACGCGTCCGGCAACGTCTACAACTCCTATCTCTACAACAACGACCCCCGTTCCTACATCGATAACGCCACCGGCGGCTCCGGCAACGATGTAATCGTCGGCAATGCCATCGCGAACGTGCTGAATGGCGGCTCTGGCAACGACACCATCACCGGCGGCGGCGGCAACGACACTATCATCGGTGGTGCCGGCACCGACACGGCGGTGTATTCCGGTAGCGAGGCAAACTATCTTTTCGCCTACAATGCGAGCACGCAGACCTTCACGATCACGGATCAGCGCTCGGGCTCGCCAGATGGTACAGATACCGTCACGGGCGTGGAGAATTTCCAGTTCGCCGATGGCACGATGACAAGCTCTTTGGTGGTGAGCCTGCTCACACCCGTTGTCGTTGAGGCGACCGGTGCGACCAGCCTGGTACAGGCTGGGACCAACTATTATCTTGAGTCGGCGGTCGGGAGCATCGGCGGACCGGAGCTGAAGTTTGGGGGGGCGGCGCTCACTGCTGGCCAGTTTGGCAGCAACTGGACCATCCTTGGTGCAGAGGCTGTCAGCGGCGGCTACGACGTGGCCTGGAAGAATACTGCCACCGGCCTCTACAACATCTGGAGCGTCGACAGCAGCGGCAACTACGTCACAGATCTCCTCTCGAGCGCCTCGCCAAACAGCGGATCGCTGGAATCATTCGAGACGATCTTCCATCAGGACCTGAACGGCGATGGTACGATCGGCCTTGTCGGGACGACGATCGAGGCACTTGGCGCGACCAGCTTGGTGCAAGTTGGGGCCAACTATTATCTTGAGCCGGTCGGGAGTAACAGCGGACCGGTGCTGAAGTTTGGCGGGCCAGCGCTCACGGCCGGCCAGTTTGGCAGCTATTGGAGCATCCTCGGTGCAGAGGCTGTCAGCGGCGGCTACGACGTGGCCTGGAAGAATACTGCCACCGGCCTCTACAACATCTGGAGCGTCGACAGCAGCGGCAACTACGTCACAGATCTCCTCTCGAGCGCCTCGCCAAACAGCGGATCGCTGGAG
>NZ_JBBIAR010000058.1:36037-60116 GCF_054185165.1 Bradyrhizobium sp. UFLA05-109
TTCGAGACGATCTTCCATCAGGACCTCAACGGCGATGGTACGATCGGCCTTGTCGGGACGACGATCGAGGCACTTGGTGCGACCAGCCTGGTGCAAGTTGGGGCCAACTATGATCTTGAGCCGGTCGGGAGCAACAGCGGACCGGTGCTGAAGTTTGGGGGGCCAGCGCTCACGGCCGGCCAGTTTGGCAGCTATTGGACCATCCTAGGTGCAGAGGCTGTCAGCGGCGGCTACGACGTCGCCTGGAAGAATACCGCCACCGGCCTCGACAACATCTGGAGCACCGACAGCGCCGGCAACTATGTCACAGATCTCCTCTCGAGCGCCTCGCCAAACAGCGGATCGCTGGAGTCATTCGAGACGATCTTCCATCAGGACCTCAACGGCGATGGTACGATCGGCCTTGTCGGGACGACGATCGAGGCACTTGGCGCGACCAGCCTGGTACAGGTTGGGACCAACTATTATCTCGAGCCGGTCGGGAGCAACAGCGGACCGGTGCTGACGTTTGGCGGGGCGGCGCTCACTGCCGGCCAGTTTGGCAGCTATTGGAGCATCCTCGGTGCAGAGGCTGTCAGCGGCGGCTACGACGTTGCCTGGAAGAATGCTGCCACCGGCCTCTACAACATCTGGAGCGTCAACAGCAGCGGCAGCTATGTCACAGATCTCCTCGCGAACGCCTCGCCAAACAGCGGATCGCTGGAGTCATTCGAGACGATCTTCCATCAGGACCTCAACGGCGACGGTACGATCGGCCCTACTTCTAGCTCGAGCGCCGCGGATGCGCTTTCCCAATTGCTGGATCAGCATTTCCAGAATGATTTCCGTTTTGTCGACGACCTGAACGCTGGGGCGCTCGCAGCTACGCCGCCCAGCCAAAGCGATAGCTCACCACTCTATCGTGTTGCGCACGAGAGTTTCGTGTTCACGCCGACACTTGACCAAAGCGGCCTCCATCTCGGAGACTCGAGGGATGCAGTTCAGTTCGATAAGGGTGCTGATCTGAGATCGGTATTGGCCATCACTCACGATGATACGTCCGTCATGGACGCTCCTGGTGACGCCATCACCCTCCAGCATTCTGCAATTGCGCAGTTACTAGCGCATCAAGGCAATTTTCATTTCGTCTAGGGGATACTCGTCACGACTTAAAGGCAACCGCCTCCGTAGGAGGCAGAACGACCCAGGTCAATCCGTTACGGTAAGACGCGGGACTGAAGCTCCCGCTTAGCGATCCGGGCCGGCTTGCGCCTGTGCCTTCGGCTCATCCGTGATCTGCAGCTCCGACAGCTCGAGCCCGAAGTCGCGCTCGTAAAACCAACTCTTGTCATCCTCGACAGTCATCCGGATCGTCTGGACGCGGCGTCCGGAGATCTCCGCGAATTCCTCCGTTGTCGTGATCGAGGGTGACAGCAGGAAACCCGCACGGCCGAGGGCGGGCACGATCTGATAGCTGGCCGGCAACCCGTCGGCGTAGACGATGTTCAGCATGACCCGCGGGGCCTTGTAAAGCGCGCCAACCAGGCGCCCTAGCAACGTCGGCCGAACGTCGACGGTTGCCCAGGTACGCACCGCGGGATCGATCTCGAGGACCTGGTCGAAAGCGAACCGCCCTGTCCTGATGGGCCGCAGTGAAAACGATAGCGGCGCTGCCCGGCGCTCGTAGACCAGGAAGCGACCGGTCGATTTCAGGCGATAACGCGACCAGATCTCCGGCCAGGAGCGACCGTCGTCAGTCGATGGGTAGCGGTCGTTGACACGCTCCTCTGGCCGGATCTCGAACAGGATGAGGCGCGGAGCTCGCTGAGAGCGCAGAAAGGCGGCGTCCTGCTCGGCCAGCCTCTCGGTATGGGCATTGAGCGAGAGATAGGCTGGGCGTGGATCATAGGTCAGGCCGGGCTCGGCGAGGACGACGCCCGTCTTGCGGGGATAAACGTCGGCTGTCCCGGCAAGGCCTTCCGGCAGATCGGCGAGCCGCCGGATCTGCTCGCGCAGGCGTTCGCCGCCCGTGGCGGCGTAGTCGTAGTTGCCGCTGAGCGCGCCAACCATCGACGCCGCGTGATCGCGTATCGAGTGCAGGGGCTGGAAGTTGGTCCAGCACAATACCAGGCAGCTGGCGCCAACAGACAGCGCCGCCGCGGCCCGCGACCAGGCGGAGCCGACAAATCCAATCAGCGTCGCCGCAAGCACGACCATGATCACGGACTGCTCGATCTGATTACCGCCGAACGCATGCTTGAGATTGACGAGCGAGACGCCGGCGGCGAGCGCCGTCAGCATCAGGCGGTCGAAGAGCGGCCCGCGCGAGAGCAGGCCGACGGCGACGAGCCCGGCTGCGGCCAGGTACGTCACCGCCACCGTCGCGGGCCCGTAGGGCTGCCAAAACCCCTTTGACATGGCGTCGCTGTAGCCGCCCGACAGATCCGCCGATGCCTGCAGCCACACGGCCAGGTTGCCGATCTGCTGCCCGGCGAGCAGCCAGCAGCCCAGAACACTCACGGCGAAAAACAGGCTCAGCGCCGGCACCTTCCCGCAGCGGACGTCCCGCAAACCGATCAGTCCAAAGACGCCGACATAGATGGCCGTCAGGCTGAACTTGACCAGCGCCGCGGCGCCGAGGAACGTGGTCGCTGCGTAGAGCAGCGCAGTGAGCCAGCGCGATGGCTTCGGTCCGGAAAGGGAGATTACGCCCACACATAGCGCAGGCGCGATCCACAGCGCCTCGGTCCAGCCGATCGCCCATACGGAGGCGTTTGCGAGCGCGAGCATGAGGGCGAGCGCCCGGGACCAGGCGCGATCGAAACTGCGCCACACCACGGCGATCAGGAGCGTAGCCGTTATGCCGGCGAAGACGGCGTGGAAGGCGAGCAGCGGCTTGACGTGCTCCGGATAGATCGGAAACGAGGCTAGCAGGCCGAGCGGCCCGTAAGTGAAGACAACCTCGGGTCCCCACTGCGCCCCCTGCCGCAAGAGTGCCGGCTGCGCCATCGCGAAGGCGAGATCGTCGGAGAGATCCCCGAGATTGCCGAGCAGGTGATTAAAAGGTGGCCAGGGCGGAAGGCCGACCACGCACAGGACCACCAATCCGCAAGCGAGTAGAGCCGCTGTCACCCTACCAATCACACAAATCTCCTGACCGCGATCCACCCGCTTATAACTGCGAAACCCGCGAATGCAATCGATGTAGAATTGTGTTGACACTACGATTTGCGGCGCCGGTAACTTTACTGCCTCAATCGGCGGGCGCACACCATGAGCCCCTGGCGGTTGCCGTTCCTGTGCGATCGGCGCCCGCGCTCATCATTTGAATGGGACGGGAGGTTCTTCGGCCTCCCGCTTTGTCTCAGCCCTTGCGCCTGCCGTGCGATCCCTGAATAAGTCCTGTCCACTTCGGGAGAATTGACTATTGTCACGTGAGTGCCGATCACACTTGGTCGGATCGTGTGGACGCGAGAAGGCGCACGGCTTCGTAAAGGAACTTTGGATATGCAATTTATGCGTCGTTTGATGGCGCGCTCCTCAACGGAAGAAGCGCCCCCGGCAACACCGAACCTTGAGCATTTCGCTTGGCTTCTCAATAGCGCTCCGTCCACACCGCCGATGCCGCTTGTTCACACACCCTCCGCAGATCATGGGAACGATCTTCCCTTGGTGGCGCGCGTGATGGCATCCTATAAACATGCGTTTGATCGGCATCGTCCGGCGACAGATTCCATGTGGGAGCGCGATCTTACGATCATAAAGAAGGAAATTCATGACGCGCTCAATGGATCGGATATTCAAGAAGCGGCAAAGCTTCTGCGCAATCCAGCCGAGACCACATTCTTCTGGGGCTTTGACGCCATCGCAAAGGCACCGCCTGGATCTGTAGAGCCACACGAGAACGTAATCAAGCAACTGAACAAATCAGAAGATTGGAAGTCGCTCTATTCGTTGTGGCTAATGAACGGGTTGACATCTGTTGCAGAAGCGCTCGGAACTCGCCGCGTTCCCTACCTCGAAACCGAGCCACATCAAGTGGGCGTGCACGAGAAGGCGGCACGAACGACTGACCAAATCCTTGATCAGATCGAGGCGGCCCTCAACGTCAATCTAGCGTTTCCGAACCCATTTCCTGGCGAACTCGGCTTACCGTCGAGCCGGGGAGTAGTTGGCTTCCGTTCCGTTCACGCCATTTATCAGGCATGGCGGATCGCGCAGATCGCAAAACAACGCCCAGACTTTAGGGTCTTGGAAATCGGCGCCGGCCTCGGGCGCACGGCCTATTTCGCAAACCTACTTGGTGTCAAAGACTACACGATCGTCGACATTCCCTTGAGTAATGCAGCTCAGGCCTATTTCCTAGGACGCGTGCTTGGCCCGGATTCTATTCGGCTCAGCGGCGAAGATGGAAGCGCGCAGATCAAAATCATGTCTGCGGGCGATATCGGACCAAGCGCCGGCCGCTTTGACTTGATCGTCAACATCGATTCGTGGACTGAAATGTCCCGCGACACCGCAGAGGCATACTGGAAGTTCGCGCGGTCAGCCACGAACACTGTCCTTTCTATCAATCACGAACACAATGACTTTACGGTCCGCGATCTATATTCAAAAGACGCAGACGTAACTGCAACTCGTTTCCCATATTGGACACGACGTGGCTACGTCGAAGAGTATTTGACCTGGTAGCTTGGAATGGCGCCCCTCTTCGGGGGCCAACCGCAGGGCGAGCGCTGCGGAATGAACGCGAGGTCCGCAGGAGTACTGAGTGCGGTATTACCTAGCTGCCGCTTGCCCCTCAGAAATTCAGCTTCTTGAATATGAACCAGGGTAGACGGGAGATGACGAAAGCCACTCCCGCCCAAAACCCAGGAAAGAAACGCGCTCCAATGTCGTCATGCGCGTTCGCCATTACATAATTTGCGACTTTTGCAGGCGAAACGGTCGGGAACAAGAGACGCTGGCCAAACGATTGTTGACTTTCGACATAGCCAAGCCGAACGAACTGAACGAGCAGGCCGGTGCCGACGGTTAGATGGCGTAGACTTTCAAAGTAGCTCTCGAGCCCCCGCTTCGCGGACGAATAAACCACGTTGGCCTTCCTTCCGCGACTGGCGGCGATCGAACCGAAACCGACAATGCGCGCTCGTTTCTGTTGCAAGAGCCGTGGCAAAAAATACGCCGTAACTGCCATCACGACGGTCAGGTTGGAATTCACGATCCTCAGCGTGTCATCCGTATTCAGAAATCCGACGTCGTCTCGCCGCGATGCTCCAATCGGAAAATAGAGCTCGTTGATCTCACCGAACTTCGAAGTGGCCGCCGCAATCCGGTCCACACAATCCGGCGGAACGCTGGCATCAGTGGCGACCGTTTGCACCTCGACGCCGTGGACCAATCGAAGATGGGCGGCGAGCGTATCGAGATCCTGCGCATCGGTTGCCACCAAAAGCAATGCTGTACCACGCATCGCAAGTGCGTCGCAGAGCGCCCGTCCTACACCCGCGGATGCTCCAACTACCAGCGCCCTCACAGGCCCAACCTTTCCGACAGGATGGAACGAAATAGGCGCTTAGGGTCGAGCGCATGAAGCATGCTGCGGAATCGATCGGCTTCGGGATAGCAGGCGTCGACCACAGCGCGGGGCAAGCGCGAATCCTTGATGATATTCGGCAGACCGCCAAGCGCGATGACTCGCTCGTCGAGAAAAGCCATCAACCGATCGGCGGCTTCACCGGCTGGCACATTCAAGGCGAGGCAAATGCCTGTCCCGGTAAAGCGGAGCAACTCCCGCGTTCCTACGAATGCCTTCGCCGATGACAATGTGATCGGCAGAGGCCGTTCACGGACGTAAGTTCGAACTGATTCGACATAGTCCTCAATTGCCTCGTCAGGAAGGATCGCCTGATACTCCCGAAAGCCAGCGGCACCGAAGAGTTGAAAATATAGCTGCGTTTTGTGAGCCGGAAAAAGCGCATCCTGCAAGGAAATGACCTGCCCCTGTAAAGTAGACTTTTGCCGCCGTCGAAACTCCAGGTTAAGGCCGCGGGCTGCGATCGCACCGATGAAGGAAACTGGCCAGCGACCGCGGCTTTCGGATGACAGCACTGGCGGTTCGTCGTCCGGCACGGCCAATGCGCCACCCTTGTCGACGAACCTGCCCTCAAACAAATAGCCGCTTCCAAAACTGGCCTTCGATGACGCCATATCGTGCCATGTATAGGCAAAATCGGCGTCGCGCGCGGCGAGCCGAAGGCGATCGAATCCTTCTGCGGCATTGGCAAACGGCACGGCGCGCATTTCGACCCAAGTCGCCGGCGCCGGTGAGGCACGAAGCCGCGCCCGGATGATGTGTCCTGTAAGTCCGTAACCACCGCAGGTCAGCCGAAACAGGTCCGGATCTTTCAGCGGAGATAGCTCGAGCATCCCGTGGGACGGATGCAGCAAGGTTATCGACTCAAGCTGGTTGATAAACGTGCCATCGCGACTCTGGCTCTTGCCGTGGACGTCGGCGGCAATACATCCTCCCACCGAAATTCGGCCGTGCCCCGGCTGAATCGGCAGATAAAGCCGGTGCGCGGACAGGAAGCGGTGCAGTGCATAGAGCGAGATGCCTGTCTCGACCTCAACGACATGGCTCGCGGAATCGAAATCCGTCACGCGATCGAAAGAACGGTGCGAGACCGATAAACCATCTTGCAGGAAGCTTGCCGCTGCATAAGAAAGCCCAGAACCTCGCGAAATGCGCGGTGTTTCCGTCAAATCGCTCCGCCAATAGCGATAGCGATCTGGCTGCTGCAACTGCCCCCGAGCACGAATGCGACCATCGAAACTGACGAAATCCTGGTCCGCCCGCGGCGCGTCGGATACCTTGGATGGCGCGACCTGCCCGCTCGGACCAGTCACCACGACCGCGCCTTCAGCGCGTTGAGCTTGGACGGCACGCCCCAAAACGCCATCGGCTCGTAATCGGGATAGGGGAAGTGACCGCGGCGTAGTTCAATCTGACTTGATCGCAAGCGCCGATGCTGTGACACCAGATCCAACACCGAGATCGGCGTTCCACTGCTGCAGTTAATAACACCATTGCAGGCCAATGGCATCTCAAGAGCCAATGCGAAATTCTCGGCCACCGCATTGATTGGCAGATAATCGCGGAGCTGATCGCCTGCGGACATATTGAAGAACGGCGCGCTTCCGTCAATTGCGCGATCGAGGTGCGCGAGTAGGCTGTTTGGGTTTTGTCCCTCGCCATACATGTAGAACAGCCGCATCCATTGCAGGGTGAACGGCTTTTGCTGCTGTAAGAACTGCAGAGATTTCCGCAGAGAGTCCTTGGCAAAGCCATACGCCGTGATCGGCGCGGTTGCGGCTTCTTCGGTCAGTGGCCCGTACTGCATGCCATATTCAAGACAGGTGCCCGCTACCATGATTTGCGACAAACCCGCGTCCACGGCTGCTTCGAGAAACGCCAAGTCAGCAGGGAGATTGCGGCCGAGGTGAAAGAAGTCGCGATAGTTCGGTAGACCGGGCCAAGCCAGATGGATCAGCGCATCGGGCCGAAAATCCCCCGAAACTACTGGTCGGAAGTCGCCGTGAAGGTCGCAAGAGATAAAGTGGACCTGCGTAAACCACGGCATCGACCGTGCTTTGTCGGCATCGCGGGCGACGGCGGTGACGGAATGACCTTTGGCGAGCAGCGCGCTGACGACATGCCGCCCGACAAACCCCGTCGCGCCCGTCACCAGAACCTTCACGGCAGAACCTTAAGTTCCGGAACGGCGATGACGAATTTGCTGCCTGTTCCCAAAACCTGCTTCTGCTGCTGGACCACCTCGTCGGCGATGTTCCAGGGAAAGATGACAACCCAATCGGGCCTAACCTTTGCAAGTTCGGACGGCGGCAGAATAGCGAGATGATTGCCCGGCATATAGCTGCCTTGCTTTGAGATCGCGGCATCGCAGACGAAACTCACGAGGTCGTGCTTGACCCCCGCATAGTTCATCAGCGTATTCCCCTTCGCCGCAGCACCATACGCCGCGACCGATTTACCTGCGCGCTTTTGGGCAATCAAGAATTCGACAAAATCATCTTTGACCTTGTCCGCCTTCTGCTGAAATCCCTTGTAAATGGCTAGGTCACACAAGCCATAAGCATTCTCCTTCTCCAGCGTATCCAACACGACAGACCGTGTCTTCCGCGGGTCGCTTTCGTGGCATCCGTAGACGCGCAGGCTACCGCCGTGGGTCGGCAGCTCCTCCAGATCGAAAATACGCAGCCCTGCCTTTGCAAATATGCCAACGACGGCGGTTAAGGAAAGATAAGAAAAATGCTCATGATAGACCGTATCGAATTGGTTGAACCTGATCAGGTTCATCAGATGGGGAAACTCGAGGTTGATCGTACCGCCCTTTTTGAGTGCGATCCGAAGGCCATCCGTGAAGTCGTTGATATCAGGCACGTGCGCGTAGACGTTGTTACCGCATATCAGGTCGGCCCGTTTGCCCGCTTCCGCTAGCTCCGTCGCCGTCGCCACGCCGAAAAACTTGCGCAGCACGGGAACGCCAATTTTTTCCGCTGCGTCGGCTGTGCTGCTGGTGGGCTCGACACCGAGGCATGGGATCCCGGCTGCAACGAAATTCTTCAGCAGGTAGCCGTCATTGGAGGCGACCTCGATTACGAAACTGTCTCGGTTCAACTTGAGGATGTCAGTGATCTTCTCCACGTAACGCGCCGCGTGCTGCAACCAACTACGCGAGGTCGAGGAGAAATAGGCATAATCGCGAGAAAACAATTCATCGGCCGCCGCATAGTCCTCCGTCTGGACCAACCAGCATTTGTCGCAGACGTAGAGCCGCAGCGGGAACGTCATCTCTGGCGCTCGCAACTGGCTCGCCGAGAGATAGGCGTTCGATGGAGGAGCGTGACCGAGATCGAGAAAAACGTGTTCGAGTTCATGATGGCAATGACGACATTTCATACCGCTATTCCTTCGAAATTCTTGTCGAGAAGCGGATGATGGAGGTCCCTCTCGGACAGGTCGGTCGGTGTCAGTGGCCAATCCACGCCAATCATCGGATCATCGAAGCGAACTCCGCCTTCTGCTTTAGGGGCGTAAAACGCGGTATGCAGATAAAGCAGTTCGGAATCCGGCTCTAGCACCTGGAAGCCGTGGGCACATCCTTCCGGGATGACCAAGGCACGGCGATTTTCTGGCGTGAGTTCGAGCGACGTCCATCTTCGGAACGTTGCCGAACCCTTACGCAAATCGACAGCAACGTCGAACACGCGCCCCCTAAGGCAGCGAACAATCTTCATTTCCGCATGTGGAGGGAATTGAAAATGAAGCCCCCTGAGCGCGCCCACGCTTCGGGTGACGGATTGATTCATCTGAACGATCGATCGCGATCCGATGATGTCCTGTTGCTCGCGCGCGCAGAACAGCCTGGAGAACCTTCCGCGCTGGTCTTGGTTGGCCATGCTCTCGGCAACCCAGACACCCTCGATGCCGGTCTGCTCGAGCTTCATGAGGCCTCCCCCTCGGCCCACGCCAGCTTCCGAGCGTTAGCGCGTGCCACATAGCGCGCGAGTTGCGCACGGCTGAGGACGTCGCCTCGTTCGAGCCAGGCTTGATACCATTCGGCAGTGGCACTTACACCTTCGTCGAAGGTCCACACTGGCTGCCATTGCATTCGCTGACGGGCCTTGTCGCTATCGACCTGAAGCAGATGCGCTTCGTGCGCTTGAGCCTGACCGGGGTCACACCATTCCGCGGCCGGCCATTGCCGCTTGATTGCGTCGAGGACCTGCCGAACTTGGCGGTTGCCTTCCCGATCGGGTCCGAAATTCCAGGCCTCGGCAAATGTGGAATCGCGTCCGATCAATTTCTGTCCGAGCATGAGATAACCCGATAGGCACTCGAGCACATGCTGCCAGGGTCGCGTTGCCGTTGGCGATCTGATCTCCACGGGCCTACCGTGCTGGATCGCTCGCACCAAGTCCGGAATCAGTCGATCTTCCGACCAGTCGCCACCACCGATCACATTGCCAGCGCGCGCCGTGGCCAGCAGCGGTGCGTCAGGCGAGTTGAAGAATGATTTCCGGTAGCTTGCGGCAACCAGTTCGCACCCAGCCTTGGACGCGCTATAGGGATCATGCCCCCCTAGACGATCGGTCTCTCGATAACCCCAGACCCACTCGTTGTTCTCGTAACACTTGTCGGTAGTCACGACGATGATCGCGGTAAGGCGCTTAGCCTCACGACATGCCTCGAGCACATTTGCGGTCCCCATGACATTGGTGGCCCAAGTCTCAAGGGGCGCGCGATAGGAGCGGCGCACCAGTGGCTGAGCGGCCATGTGGAACACGACCTCCGGATCAGACTCCCGTATCTGATCACGTAGCGGTCTCTGATCGCGAATATCGATGAAGTGCGACTCGATATCGAGGTTTAGTTGGCCGAAGTGGTGGGGATCGGTCTCCGGCTGAAGTGCGATTCCCGTGACCTTTGCGCCTAGCTCCTTGAGCCACAGGGTCAGCCAGCTTCCCTTGAAGCCGGTATGTCCAGTAACCAGCACATGGCGGCCGTTGTAGATATCGCCGAACATCATCACCAAATCTTCCAGGGCGCCCTTCCTGACGACCACAATTCCTCGAGATGATTTTTATCGCGAAGCGTGTCCATTGCCTGCCAGAAGCCGCTGTGTCGATAGGCGGACAATTGACCCTCGGCAGCCAGCCGCTGCAGGGGTTGCTGTTCCCATACGGTGTTGTCACCGTCGAGATAGGAAAGCACACCAGGCTCGAGCACGAAAAAACCGCCGTTGATCCAGGCGCCGTCGCCAGCCGGTTTTTCTTGGAAATGGTGAACTGTCTCGTTTTCGATGTGCAGAGCGCCGTAGCGGCCGGGTGGCTGGATCGCGGTCACCGTCGCCAAGCGCCCAGCCTCACGATGCTTGGCGATGAGCTCCGAAATATTTATATCCGCCACACCATCGCCGTAGGTAAAGCAGAACGATTCGTTGCCGAGATAAGGCGCGACCCGCTTCAGGCGACCACCGGTCATGGTGAGTTCGCCGGTATCAACCAGCGTCACGCGCCAAGGCTCGGCGAACTTTTGATGTATCTCCATGCGATTTTCGCGCATGCTGAACGTAACGTCGGACGTATGCAGGAAGTAGTTGGAGAAATACTCCTTGATGACGTAGCCCTTGTAGCCAAGACAGATCACGAAATCATCGATTCCGTGCTGCGAATACATCTTCATGATGTGCCAGAGAATTGGCTTGCCGCCGATTTCAATCATCGGCTTTGGCTTGAGGTGGGACTCTTCGCTGATCCGGGTACCCAATCCACCGGCGAGAATGATCGCTTTCATCTTGTCTCCCAGTCAATTCGAGAGCGGAACCACCGCGAATGCGCCGGCGGCATAAGGCGTTGCGTCCAGATGTATGGACCAAGCAAGTCCCTTTATTGGGGGCAAATGCCGAAAACCCTTATCGGCACGCCCGGCCAAAATCAAGGAAATCTGGGCCATACTGGATAGACCCCCACCCCCGCCGCAAAAGGAGAGCCCGGCGCGGCGCGAAATCGTGACGTCAGGTACCAACCCGCCCCCCGCGGCGCCGTTCTCGTTCACGACACTGCCACCGAACCTTGGACGTGCGTGTATCGGCGATTCACGACATAGTTTGGCCGCCCGAGGCCATTCTTGTAGGATCGGGCCACGTAAAGCGCCGTGAACGCCGCGGTAAATCCGAAATACGTGCAGCCGCACAACAAGTTTAGCAGCAGCAGCCACGGGCTTTGGGTCAAGATGTATGCAGATCCCAATATAGCTGTGAGCAGGAGCCACCACGGGAGCGCATAGATTGGCAAGCGCAAGGGTAATGTGGTCGATGACAGGATGCCGGCGATAGCAAAGATCGTCATTCCCACGAGATTGTAGTTTGTCTTCCCGGCGATGCGGCGTTGTCGCTTGTACGGTAGACCGATCCGTTTGTAGCCGATCCGCGAGATCGACGCACGGATGAACGGGAACGAGTTGTGATCGTTCACAATGGCGTCGCGAACTTCGGAAGTAAGCAACGAGAACTCGGCCATGTACAGGATGATATCTTCGTCCGCCAGCAACCGCACGACATGGTAGAAAAACTTGCGTAGCGCCTTGACCGGTCGAGCCTCCTCGCGATCGACTCGCGCGCCATAGACGATGTCGAAGCCCTTCTCATAATAGCTTACAAAATCCAACAGCATTTCGGGCGGGTCTTCGCAATCGACGTCGATAAAAGCGATCACCTCGCCCTGCGCGTTGCGCAATCCGCACTCCAGCGAACGCTGGTAGCCGACATTGGCGCTCAGCGTGATCACATAGACAAAGTCATATTGAGCGCGCAGCTTGCAAATTTCGGCATAAGTCCCATCCGTTGAGGCATTGTTGAGAAACAGCAGCTCGACGCGATAGCGTGCCGAAAGCTGCTCGATGACCGGCAGCATCCGTGCGAAGAACAACGGAACGACAGTTTCCTCATTATAGACAGGGCAGGCAATCGTAATGCGCGGTAGCGGCCGATCGTTGTTCACTTCGCATACTCCGTCGTCAATTCCATGACGAAACGCCCATGCTGCGCTTCGCCATCGTCTGATAGCAATACTGGCTGACCGCTGCTCTCGACGGGTTCATAGAGCGGCAAACCGAGGGCGGTAGAGTCTTCGCCGGTGCCCGACAAAGCCAACTCGTAGGTCCGCCCCTTGCTGGTCGCGCCATAGGGAATTTTGAGGATCAGTGGTGCCCAATCCCGCGCCCCGCCGGCTTCGACATCGCCGCGCGCGAGCGGCTCCTGGCTTCCGACTTCCGACAGTTGCCAACTCACGATACCCCTTGTCGCGTTGCCATTTGGCGTGACGAATTTCAAAGATAACCGCTTGAGGCCGTCATCGGCGGCGACGAAGCGCTGCTTGACCGTCCGCGCGCCAGACAAATACACGGGCTTGCTGAATCGGCCTACTGGAGATTGCGCTTTAACATAGGCCCGATTGCCGTAGGGCCCCAGTTCGAGCAATTGAAGCTGGCGTTTCAGATAGGTCACCGCTTCCGGGTTAGGATGTATGAAGCGATCCTCAGGAACCGGATCGAGTCCCCAGACATAAGCCTGCGCTAGACTGCGGTTGAATTCGTGTGCGTCGGCATAGACTCGCCATGCCCGGCCGTAGCTTACGAACGCCGCGCAGGCAAAGAGGCCTGCCAGCACAAAGACGATACGGCGCGCAAGTATCGAGTGGGCTTGTTCACCCCACCATCGATGCGCCAGAGCGGCGCCGACATAATAAACCTGACCGAGCAACAAATAAGAGCCGAACATGGTGTAGCGGCTGGCATTTCCGTTGGCCACGCCGTACTCGTCAAAAGTGGCTCGCGCCCAGCCCGTCGCGACTGCCGACAGCATCGCAAAACCCGCGAAGCCAAACAGAACCATCGCAGCCGGATGGCGCTTGCGCAGTCGCGGCAACCCATCCAGGCTCAGCACTGCGCAGGACGCGAGCAGAATGCAGCCGCAGATTACGTTGGTCGCGATCGAGATCGGCAAGTGGAACATACTGCGATATGGAAACCAAAGCAGTCCGCCGAGGGGAGCACCAAGATATGTCAGAAAGAATTCCAGCAGTTCCAACAGGCTTGGGTGCGTCGGACTACTCTCCATTTGCATGCCCGGCAGATAGCAAGCCGATGCAACGAGCAAATTGGCCACCCAAAACACGGCGAACCGGTCTGGCCGCATTAACTTCGCCGCGGACAGCTGGAATGTGACGATGATAGCGACGAAAGCAAAAAAGCCATTGGTCAACGTAAACGCCGCCAGCCAGCAACTGACCGCCGCAACAACATGGCTGCTCCAAATCTCTGGCCGCGTAAACACCAATAAGAAGCTCAGCGCGATGAAGAAGTTGGTGGCGTCGAGCTGAAACATCATCGACCACCAGTGATTATTGTGGCCGACTGGCGAAAACAGGATGAGCGAAACCGACAGCAGCGTGACCGGAAACACCGCGTTCGCTTCACCGATCAGACGGCGCGCCAACAGGACGAAACTGGCAAACGTCCCAAAGATTGACAGATAGAGATAGATGTATTCCGACCGGACATCCCAATCTGTCGCAACAGCGTTCATTAGCATCACCAGTCGATAGACGAACGGTCTGGTGTGATTGTGAGGCGCCCAAAGACTTGAGACGTGAAAATTGCCCTCTCGCCAGGCGGCAATCCAATGAATGAGCTCGGTATGATCCCAGAATGGTACAGTGATCGCGGAATACTGGATTGCTAACAGCAGATAAACCGCCGGCACGGCGCTGAGAGATATGAGCAGCCAATATCCTGCTTTGGGAGATACCAAAGATCTTGAGGTCATCAGTCAGTGTTTCCAGGTGAACGGCCGCATCGGCCTTTCAAAGAACGAAGTTGCGAGACCTGCCATAGCGGACAAGCGCGCGGGAAGCGGCGGAGTTTTGGGCTGCCGGCCTCGCCGCGTAATGCAGTTTCAACGCTGTTAGCGCACGACCACGAATCAGAGGCGAGAAGCCCGCAGTCCAGCCTCCCGCTGCAAGTCCCGCACTCATCTGCCACACGATCGTCGCGTGATTTGTTCCCGATGGCAACGGCCATAGCCCTGCCTGTTTAAGGGCCGCGACACGGAAAAACGCCAGCGCGGCGCCGGGCAGGTCCACCGCCTGCGTCTTCAATGCCAACGAATATGGCCCGCCGTCTGTGGCGGTGCGGCCTATCCAGGGTCCCTCCAGTTCGCCGCTCGTGTTTCTCATATAGCACCCATCGACGATGACGTCGTCTGCATTGACGACGTTGCCGCCAAGCACGCCTACGTGCGGGTGCAGCTCAAACAGACGCGTCGCCTCAATGAAGACACTTCTGCTATCGATGGACACACCATCACTGGCGAACACCATGATCGCATCTTGATCACAAGATATCTGGCCGCCCGCAAGTGCGTCGCCATACCAGATAAACTCAGGCAGATCGCCTGGCCGCCGCTCGATATAGAGTTCGCGCGCACCGCGGCTCTCGGGCCAATCGGCAATCGCAAAATTCCGCGGGTTCGTGCAGTGCGCTATCTGTCTTTCAAGAATGTATCTGACCGATTCCAGCTGACGCGCGTCGCCTTCGGAATTGTTGGTGGTCGAGCCGCTGTGCTGCCGCCAATGATAGAGAATTTCAGGAACATGTTCGATACGTCCGCCCATGTTCGCGATACGGGAAACGCTGTCCCAGTCCTGGCACCAATTCGCTCTCACGTCGCTATAGACTTCGGCGGCAATAGCAGCTTCGCGCTTCATGGCGCAGAGATGCCAGATGGTAGAATTGTCTAGCGATAACAACGGATCATAAGCTCCCCGCAGATAGGGCGCAGCCGGCCGGCCCGCGATGAGCGCGTCCTCGTCCGAAAACAGGAAATCGGGACGCCCCTTCTCGTCGATCTGGTGAGCCAGGATCTGAATGGCATCATCAGTGATTAGGTCGTCGGCATCGACTGGAACGACATAGTCGCTTGTGGATGCCTCGAGCCCACTGCGCAGCGCCGCAACAATTCCGATTGCTTCGGGCTCGACGATCACCTGCGCACCCCAATCGCTTTGGGCACGCCGATGGATCCTCGCGAGCGCGGCCTCGGGCATCGGTCCATTCACAATCAACAGCCATTGCGAGGGTTTCAGAGTCTGTCGGCCGATCGAGCGCGCTAACTCGTCGAGTAGCTCAAGGTCACTGCCACTGTAAACCGGCGTCACGATTGAAACCGTCGCTGGGTTGGCCGGCGTCGGGTAGCGCGCGTGGCGCATCCTCAAGTCGGTTGTCAGCCAGTCTTCATATCCGAGTGTGCGCTTCTGCAGGGCTCGCAGGTGGTCAAGGCGCTCCTGATCCGAAACGGCGACATAGGCCGTGTCGTGGGTCAAACCGAGTCGCCGCGAGTAAAACCGCGTCTCAGGAACCTGTGACCAGAACCGCGACAACCAGTGCGCGGTATCAGTCTTGGAAGCGACCGCCGCGTCGGCTCTCTCTAGGCGGCCAACCATGAATGGCGAATAGACCACTCGCTTGCCTGCCTCTGCTGCCATCGCCCCGAGCCAGGGACCGAGCATTTCCATCCCAACGACTTCGCGCCGCATTTCAACCAGGCACTGCCTTAGAAACGATGTCCTGACCACACAATGCGCCGTCGAAACCGCCGAAACCGAATGCGCCTTCCACATGCGCGCGCCTTCGCCGGGGTCGGTCAGCGGGCGTCCCCGCTCCGGACAATCGCAGCCGTCGCCGAAGCCGAAAACGCGTGGGCCATCGACGATCACGGAGCCATCATGTAACCGGCCGCCGACCATCACCGCATCGGTGAACAATTCAAGGAGCGCCATGGCGTCCCAGCGCCACTCATCGTCGAGCGGCAAGACGTCGGGCCATCGCAAATGGATCAGATCACTGCCGATCCCATCGACGGCATCAGCGAGATCAGCAAGGCTTCCGCGCCCCAACACAATCGCCGTTGGGTCCTCTACCGCCTTCACGGCGTCATTCGCTGCGCCAATCACAATCGTTTGGATCGATTGCTCATCCGATCGCTTTCGCCGAAACCACCAGTCCACATTGTACTGGAACAGCGGACTGTTCACGAGTTCGATATTCGTTGCGCCGGAGCGATCCAGAAACCTCTGCAGTGTCCGACGGTGTGACTCGGTAATGTACGACTTCGATTCGATGTTTCCGGATGTCGATGCAGTGTGCATCCGCCAACTGTAAAGCACTTCCGGAACATGCTTCGGCTCTTTGCCGGCGAGCATAAAACGGATGAAGCTGTCCCAGTCGTGACAACCTTCGGCAGAGTTATCGCTGTACAAGCTAAGCTCGATTGCCAGTTCCCGATCGATGGCACAAAGGTGAGCGATGTAGCATGAGTGAACGAACAGCACGGGATCCCAATCCGGCTTGAAATACGCCGAAGGAAATCGCCCGGAATCCAGCTTGTCTTCATCGGTGAAGAGCAGAGCGGGATAATTGTGATCCTCGATGAATCGAGTGAGAACGTGGACGCAATCGGGCTCAATTAAATCGTCGGAATCGAGCGGCAGAATATAACGACCGGACGCCCGCTCGAGGCAGTACCGCATTCCACCAACGATGCCGAGATTGTTATCAACACGCTCGAGCCGCACGCCGGGATGTCGCGCAAGCCTTGCGAGGGCGTGGCGAGTCCCCTCCTCTGTGGAGCCGTTGTCAAGGATCAGCCATTCGAAATGCCCCCCCCCGTCCTGAAGAAAAACGCTATTGCCAAGTTCTTCGAGAAACCGAGGGTCGGTATTGTAGGCCGTGGTTACGAACGAAATCAGGCCGGGCGTCTGGTGGTACGTTCCATCCGAGCGACGACGAGCGAGGCTCGTCTTGCGATATACTTCATAGTCGCTCTTCGGCGAGTACGGCAGGCCTGGCGCAGCAAACTGCGTCATTTCCTGCACGGACTCGCGGATGCCCTCGAGCCGCGCAATCAGTTTCGAAGCTATTCCGCTTAGGCTCTGATCCCAGTCAGTTGGTAGTTCCATCGCGCCAGAGGGATCGTAACTCGGTAATCCGCAATTAATCCGCCCTGCTGCATTTATAACGGCCTGCCCGACGCTTTCAGCAGTAGGCTCCGCAACGATGATATTAGGCGAGAACGCCCGCAGGCGCTCCGCCGTCTTCACCGAAAAGCTGTTGGTGACGACCAGCTTCCCCGAAGCAGCCATTTCCAATGGCGGATAGCTCGGATGGGGCGACAACATTAGCGATAGCATAAGATCCGCGGTACGGACGCGTTGGGCATATTCATCAAAACTCATCCATGGCAGCGGATTGAGCATGACGCCTTCGCCGAGCGCAATCGGCGGAATCTTTTCGCCCATCGCCCACACTTCCCAGTTGTCTTTGTCGATGGCGCCAGACGCGACCGCCCGACGCAGCGCGACTAGACCAAGTTCGAACAGATTGCGGCGGGCTATGCTTGGTCGCGCATAGAACAACAATACTTTCTTGCCAGATGGTGGAGAAGCGACGGGAAAATAATGGCCGCGATCGAGAGCCGGATTGAACCATAGCGCATCGGCCACAAACCCAGGATCTGCGAAGCGTCCGGCGCCTTCCTGGACCAAATGATCGAGCAGGAGTCGAGTATTGATCACTGGGATATGCGGCAGACCGTAGGTTTCGAACGCGCGCGCCTGAAGGGTGGAACCTTCGTGTAAAATCGGCTCGAAATCCTGAATCAGGTAAATGAAAGTCCTGTTGACCGTCTTAGCAACAGCGTAAGTCGCAATCTGCGCAGTCCACCATGCAGTTGCGAAAAATACGTCGCGAATGCCGATCGAGATCGGTTTGGTGCGGTTGAATCCATCGACGATCTCAATACGATCCCTGTCGACCGGCCGGTTTAGTAACCTCTCCATGTACGGGAACAAGGCGGCATCTTCACCCTCCAGCGGCGCATCGCACGCAATCAGCCGAATGCGTTCCCCGCGCTCCGCTAGCATGGATGCGAGCAGCAGCGCGGTGATGGGACCGCCGGACATGTGCTTGAGGCGGAGGCTCGGCAACAGCACGTTGACGGAGGGGCGAACGGCGAGGTCGTCGGCCACTTCGAAATTGAGCGGAGGGCTCAGATGATAGCCTGGCACCTGCGAAAGGAGCTCAGCGTCCAGGGTGTGGAAGTTGGCTTTCGGGTTGCCATCCTGGAGCACACTCGAATAGACGTCGAAGGAACTGATCAGCCCACGGTCACGAATATATTGCCCGATAGCGCGACCCAGCTGGGTCTGCCTCATGTGCTGTTGATAAAACGCCAAACCGCGCCGCAGAACGAACTTGCGAAGACGTTCGGCTGTCGCCGAATTGCCATTTGAAAGGGAGCGCCTGAGCGACTTCACGCGCGCGCCCAGTATCGGACGAAGACTGGAGATCCGGGAGGCATCGAAGTCCAGATTCCGCACGCCACTTAGAAGGCGCCGTGGTGCCGCCATCATGCGCCAACTGGTCGATCTTAGAATTTCATCCAGCTGATTACTTAGCTGTTCGCCTCTCTGTGTGAGATCCGAGATTACCTCGGCTGACGCGGCGAGATCGCGCTTGAGACCCGAGATGATATCGGTTGACGCAGCAAGGTCGCGCGCCATCTCAGGGAGCATCTGGTCGGGCGACGAAGACAGATTGCTCCAGATATTCTTGGTCTGGTCGAAGATCGGGTCCAGTTTGTACGGAGTGCCGTTCCATTCCTTGTTGGCAGGAAGAACCAGCTCCGCGCGGCCGGAAATGACGCGCAGACCGAGGCCGTTCTTCGCAGCGGCCGATTTCCTCACGACGCACATCGAATTGATAAATTCGACCGAATGAACCAGCGCTAAGGTTTCTTCATCTAGCCCGCAGCCGTATTCCTCGAATATGCCGCGCAAAACTTCGCCACGGGCCTCGGGCACTCCCCAATGCTCATGGTTGATGACATCGGCAAGGCGTTTGAAAAAACGGATCGAGGAAAAGGGATGGTAGAGTCCGCCTTCGAAGCGATCCCAGTAGCTGCAATGCAAATCTTCGGCGATGAAGAGGCCGTCCTCCGAAAGATTCGGAAAATAGAGAGCGAAGGTCTTGACGATATCGGTGGACAGATGTGAGCCGTCGTCGATCACGATGTCGAACTGTCCCGACCGCTGCAGAATCGACTGCTGCGTCTGCGGATCATTCGCATCGCCGATGACCACGCCGATGCGCGGATCATCATACGTCAGTACCTTGCAATCCTGATTGATGTCACAGCCGACGATCGCTTCTGCATTCGGAAAGAATTGAGACCAGATCTCGAGCGAACCGCCGTTCTGGACACCAATCTCAAGCATCCGAACGGGACGATCCCGTATCGACGAGAATAGGCGATCATATTCATCGAGATAGAGCGACCACTTGTCGGACATCTTTCCGGTGTGGCTGGCGTAGAGTTCGTGGAGCGTCCGTTTAATCATTCTTAACCTGCAACTCGACCCGCTCGAACGGAATGCCGACGAGTCCGTAACGAACCTTGCTTGAAGCGACGTTGACGATCAGCGCGTCATGCATCCAATGATGCTGGATGTTGTCATGGCGGTCCCCGTCTGCGAGGGACGCCATGACGGCATACTGCCCGTTCGGGAGCATCGGTAACCGGAACTCGAACACGCCTTCAAAGATCGTGTCCGGCTTGATGCGTACCGGTAACCGGTCAGTGAACGGAAAGGTATTCTCTCCGAATAGGTCCTGCCCCAAACGGTCGCGGATCAAAAATCCAATGACTGGCTTGTCGAGCGGACCATGTGCTTTGGCGCGGACAGTCATGCGAACACGCTCGCCGCCCTCGTAGACCCCCTCGGGACCGGCAGACAATTTCGTCAAAGAAACCGACTGAATTTCGGCGCGGCCGGTCTTCCAGCCGGTAGCTGCCTTGGTATTGTCCTGTACGCTGGCCACGGCGCCATAATCCACGATTGGGGCCGTGTGAGGGTCCACTACCGATGTTTGAGACGGCTGGTCTGACGCAACCGAGATCAACTTGGCTTCTTCGCCGTAGACTTCCTGGAGCGTGAACTGGAGGTAGCTTTCGGAAACCTCTCTGGACTTGCCGGTCATCTGGACCCGGCCGTGCGATAGCCAGATTGCCGATTCACACAGGTTCTGTACGGCAGCGGTATCGTGGCTGACGAACAGCAAGGTTCCGCGCTTTTGAAACTCCCTGATGAACCGCATGCATTTTTGGGTGAACACCGCATCCCCGACTGCGAGTGCTTCGTCGACCAAGAGAATGTCGGCGTCGACATGCGCAATAACCGCAAACGCCAGACGGACATACATGCCGCTCGAATAGGTCTTGACCGGCTGCTCGATGAAGTCACCAATATCGGCAAATGCGGCGATCCGATCGAAACGGCTGCCGATCTCGGCCTGGGTCAGACCGTAGAGCGTCGCGGCCATGTAGACATTCTCGCGCCCGGTGAATTCCGGATGGAAACCGGCACCCAATTCCAACAGAGCAGCTACGCGACCGTTGACCTTAATCGTGCCGCCGCTAGGATTCACGGTTCCGCAGATCATCTGCAGCAGGGTCGATTTTCCACTGCCGTTGCGCCCGACAATGCCAACGGTTTCGCCCTTCTTGACCTCAAAGGAAACGTTTCTCAGAGCCCAGAATTCACGAAAATACTGCTGCGGCGGCTTGCCAATCATCGTTCGCAGCCGCGGAAGCAAGGACTGCTTCAAACGATCGTGCGGCTTGTCGTAGATCTGGTAGCACTTGCTGAGATCCTCCACCTTGATCGCAGTTTCCCTAGAGGACATCGGCGAACCCTCGACGAGTCTTCTGAAACCACACAAAACCACACCAAGCGACGAGGGCACCGCCCAAAAGATAGATCAGGTACATCGACGAGTCTGGCGCCTTCCCCCAGAACAGCACGTCCCGCGCCTGCTCGATCGCGGGCGTCATAGGATTGAGGAACAGAAAACTACGATAGTTCTCCGGAAACGCATTCACCGGATAGAAGATCGGCGACAGAAACATCAGAACCGTAGTGACCATGCTCATGAATTGCGCCACGTCGCGCAGATAGACGCCCAGTGAGGCAAGGAACCAACTCACCCCAAGGATAAAAAGCAACAGCGGCAGCAAGACCAACGGAATCAGCACAATGGTGAAGTGCGGGACCCCAAACAAGACCAAATACGCAATCAACCATACGCACAGGCTCACCGCACCATGGAAGATCGCCGAGCCGAGCGCGACGCAAGGCAGTATCTCCAGTGGGAAAATCACCTTCTTCACGTAGTTCGGGTTGCTCAGGATTAGGCTGGGCGCGCGATTTAGGCATTCCGAGAACAGTGTGAATACAACCAGTCCGGGAAACAGCACCATCGCAAACTCAGTCTTCGAGTCGCTCGCGATATTCCAGCGCATCTTGAAAACCACGCTGAACACGAAAGTGTAGATGACGAGCATCAGGATCGGATTGAAGAATGACCAGAAGAGGCCAAGCACCGATCCGCGATAACGTCCGACCACTTCCCGGTGCACCAGAGCGGCTATTAGGCCGCGCCTGCGCCAAAGGCTCGTCAGCATGTTCAGTGGAACAATTGAAAAATCTTGCATCGGTCAAGAACCGCTGCGGCATCGGCTCGCAGCTTTCAAGCATTCCTGCTGAGCAGGCTGTCCGAACCGCCGAAGACGCCGCGGCGCTCCATCAGGCCGCCCGCTTCCTGCGACGCCACGACTAGCGCACCCCGATCCCGGGGCCGTCGCACCGGTGGGGAGTGATAGCAATTGCGCATGACAAATGTTCGCGCGAACGACGTGCATTCATCTCTCCAGGAAACTGCGAATATCGATTCCAGATCGATTAAGCTATTGGAATGTCAGTTGGAACCCACCGAGGCAGATCGAGGGGGCTTGTTTACCAACGTGCGCCACGCTGTACAATCAATCGCGCACAGATTGTTGGTAATATCGTACCTGAGAGATCTGCCCTATTGCACTCGGCTGGGACCTGCCGGTTGAGGTGGGCTTCTGCCGTCGCCCCAAGTCATTATCGTGAACGCACGCCTCTCGGCCGCATTCATGTTCTGGAATGCGCGAGTCTGGTTATCCTTGACGAGAAGATTGTGCTGGTCTCCAAGGCGAAATGTACCGCTATCGCCCCATTCCTCCATCGCGTACGCGCGCCCGTTAGCTCCCACCACCACCGCTTTCATGCCACGCCGAAGAATTTTCTGTGTGAGCCCGTCCGGACCGTTCTCAAACAGGTATGAATCGTTTTTGGTTTCGAGCGAATCGGGCAGCACATCGAGAAAGAGCTTTCGTTCAATCATGAAAGCATTCGTTCTGATGTGTGGATTTGGAAACACCTTCATGTCCTTCAGGCGCGCCAGCGCGCCGCCGGGGCCGATCTGATTGGCCCAGTAGGCTTCGAATCTGTCATCCAGCGTTTGGTCGCAATTGGCGCGCGACGAGCGTGCGGAGAAATAGGAGATTGCGATAGACACCAGTTTGGTCGCCAACCATTTCGGTAAGCGCCTTCTGATCGCCTGCAGCAATCGCAGCGTGCCGGCCGGATTTGGAATCCCCTTGCTCTGAAGCAGCCACCACCCCTTCTGAACGTGCTTCATGCTACTCAGAGGGCTTTCATAGGAACCGGTGGCTCCGGCGATTCCGACCTCGCTATCGGCAAACGCCGAATCGAGCTTGCGCAGCCAGCCGTCCGCCGCGATTTCCGAAAATGTGTTAAGGAAAACCACGCGACGATGCGGAAGCTGGGCGGCAGCGTCAGCATAGGCAGCGATATCGAAGCTGTCGTCCGACAGCGACACGGAATGGGGAAATGCACGCGCCAAGCTCTGGTCGAGCGCAGTTTTACGAGATGGAAAACCTTTTCGGATAACCACACGATCATGCGCAATCCCGGGCGAATGACGCTCGAAGGACTCGATGAAGTTCATGACCGGTCTTGTTCCTTCAGCATAGCGCGCCAGATAGATGACGGCCAAATCGCTGACAAATGTCGACCCCTGTCGCGGAACGACGCTGTCCTTGCCAGTGAATCTGCGAAACATCATGGATGAGAGTTACGAGACGACAAGATGGGCCTCATACGGCCTCAGCGAGGTCAACTGACGTATCGCCGACAAGCGCTCTTTCCCAGAGCCGCGCCAAGACGCCCCAGCCGATCTCTATCTGCAAAGCCCGGCGGAATCCAGAGTTGTTTCCAGCTTGCTGCTGACAGCTCACCCCCCACGTGAGCACCGTGCGTAGGCGAGCCAGCCCGGATATCGACGGCCACATCCAAGATGGCACCGCGCGAGGCGACGGAACGTACCGCACACATGGGTTACACTTTCCGCTTTTGTTCTGCGGGCGGTGTGGATGCTGTGGAAAGCGAGCTTTGTGATGGAAGAGCGCCTGCGCTTTGTCGCCCGGCTTCTGGATGGGGAAGCCATGACCGAGGTCTCTGCTGGAAGTTCGGCGCACCAAAGCCGTTAGATGGAGCGCGGGGAAAGGACGCT
>NZ_JBBIAR010000059.1:0-58618 GCF_054185165.1 Bradyrhizobium sp. UFLA05-109
CGATATGCACCGCTCACGGCTCGGTCGATGAGCACGAGGCCCGCCTGTTCACGCTGGCGGGCCTTTCTGCTTTGGAGCAACTGCGAGCCGAGCAAATTTCTTTAGCGCGGCGTCTATTGCCTTGAGCTGTTGACCGCGAGAAGGTCGTCCCCTCCGTAGCTTAGCTATCGATGGTTTGGACGCTCTGGCAACAAGCCACAGGTCGCTGCCGCAGCCAACGCATTCGTAGAATCCCAGGTCGTAACCCTTTGCGACAGCAAAAGCGCCCTTAAGCACTCGGGGTTGGCTACAAGTCAGGCATACGGCTTCGCTGCTCACAATAGATCATCCGGAAAAGCGATCTGGCTGCAATAAGCACGATGTTAGCCCGTGAGACCGGCGGGCTACAATCTGAACAACATCCAGACCATCGCAGCCAACCAAGCGGCAAGCCAAACAACCGAAGCCAGGAACAACGATCATGCTGTCTTAGGAGTCTGAAGCCACGTCCTAGCGAACCGCGGTCTTTTCGTGCGACTGTGTTGATTATCGCAGCCGCTTTTTGTCGTACTTGCATAGTGCCGGGCGTTAGCGCATTGCGGCCAAACAAAGCTTGCTATCATGCGCCAAAAAATTGATATTTTGAGCCAGCGTCGCGCGGAAGCTGGCCGTCCTGGATGGCCTGAATGCCAGCGGCGATCTCAATGAGCTTGCGCGCTGCGGCTTCCGGGTCGGAGAAGGGACGTTCTGCGGTGAGCTTCATCGATATCCCATCGCCGGAGTCGGCGGCCTATTCCAGTTGAAGTCCGGCCGGACATCGGCACCGCGCCTGCCGCAGGCGGTGCAGGTGAAGCGCAGCTCGATGTCGGACAGGCGCACCTCATCCGGCCGGCGATCGGCATTCAGGGCCACGTTGTGGCTGCAACGGTAGTCCGAGCAGTAGACCAGGACGCCGCGCACGCCACGTCGCGCATCTCGCCGAATGTGATCTTGATCGGGCGCTGACCAGGCGGTATGCGGTTCTCGCTGCGGATAAAGTGACATGCGAATGCGTCAAGCACAGATGGGCTCTCGACGTCCTTATCCGCAATGGTCTGGGAATGAGCCAATGAGCGGTATCGCAGCCGACATCTCGAGCGCGTCGGCTTGTGGTGGGCCGCCAGCCTTTGCCTAGCGGCCCGATTGCCTGAAGCCCAATTCCCACAAAGCAGCAAATTTGGCCCGGCAGAAAATAGATCAGCGACCACTCGAAAAATTCCCGGGTTCGATACCAACGCCGATCGCGCAGGAGGCGCAACCGCCAGCGGCTCGCGATATATTGCCGACTGTTAAGACGGTGAACGACAAGGCCCGCCAGCGTGAACCGGCGGGCCTCGGCACTCCCGGCATCCATAAGAGAAAGCTCAGCCAAATGTAAGGACGGCTTAAGGACTTCCGCCCACGGCCGGCGCTAGCATCGCCATGGTGATCTTGTGCACCGACACCGCGCCAACATGTCTTTCAGCACGTCTCATTTTCTGCGCTGTGGCGGCTCGCTGCGTCTGGCCCGCCCTGAACGCGCATCGGAGCTGACCGAAGATTTCGAGAAATGGAGCCGTATCATGTTTTATCGGTTATCGGGCGTCGCACTTGCCACTCTCATACTGGGCACCATCGACGTTGTCGCAGCGGACCTGCCGGTTTATGAAATCGCGGGCCTCCCGATCACACCGCATCAATTGATGGTGCTGGGACCGGCTGGCGCGGAGCAGGACTACTCGCCTTTCATACAGACGATGGCGGGAATGCCAGCGTCGCCGCATCAGATCGCGGTCCTCACGCCGCGTCCGGCGCAGATCGGGCAGCAAGCTTACAACAAGCGGTGAGCGCGCTGCGGTCCGGAATCTGGCGACGGCTTTCCGCAGTTCAAGGCACGCATGATGCCAATCCGCGCGAGCATCGTCGGGCCGCCTTGCTCGGCCACCAGGATCAGGGCTTTCATCGCCGCTTGCCATTCCGGGGCATCATGCACGGCCTTGGGCAGCGCGGCGATGTATTCGCCGGCGTCACGGCTGCGTTCAGCCTGCGTCAGTGGGACATCTCAGTTCAGGACGCGGCCGACGTCGACCCAGGCGAGCATTGCCATCAGGATGTTCGCGACAAACACCAGTAGCGCGAGGCCCGTCCCGGACGGAAGCTTTCGGCGCAGCTGGAGAGTTTTTCGCCGCGTCATCAGACGGCCCAGTGATAGCGGAGGTGCGTACCTGACCGCGATGCCGGCCGCTCTCTAATGAAACACCAAGATGTCATTGCGGGCACAACCTTCACTGCAAATGGAAGTGTGGCACGCGAACCTTCGTGTAGCGTGATGCGGGTCGCGCGCCGGGTTGGCTGGCGGCCCGGCACACGCCCCCGCCGAAGATGTGCCGAGCCTAGCCATGCCAGCGCGCTGGTCGATCCGACCGGCTGGAACCAATCGTGGCGACAATGTGGCTGCGCCGCTAGAGCTTGGATGCAACACTGTCGACGGAAATAGAAACCCCCCCGGCGGCTGGCTGCCCACGCCCGCCGGCTGGGGCGATGACCATAGGGCCCGCTGGCCTCAGCGGGGTCCGCTTAGACGGCGGTCATCGGCAAACGTTCACGGGCACAGTGCGCCATCCCCGACCGGTCCAGACTCGGCGCCACTGCGTGCAGCTACCACCCCAGGCAGCATAACTTGAACTCGGCCCCCATCCTTGATTCCAACCCCAACTTTGATTCCATCCCGCACCTTGATTCCAGCCCCAACCTTGATTCCAACCAGGGCGGCCCCAGGTGGCTGCACTCGCGAGGCCGAGCCCCACGCCAGCTGCTACAGCTGGTCCACGCCACCCCCGGCCGCTGCGGTGCCAAGCGACGCCGCCGCGCCAACCGCCGGCTCTGTGGAAGCCGGTTCTGTGGAAACCAGCGCTGTGGAGCCCAGCTCTGTGGAAGCCGCCTCCGTGGAAGCCCGCACGCGCTGAGGCTGCTGTAGGGGCAAACGCAATCACGGCAGTTGCCGCTGTTGCGATAACAATTTTCCTGATCATGAGGGTACTCCTGACACACTCTCGTCCCCCGGACTCCCTAAACAGCACAGCCGATTCTTGTTCCCAACCGGCAGCAAAGTCATCGCCGGCCAGTTCAGGCAATAACGAGAACAGAGCGCGGGGCTTCGGTCCAGTTGCGAACTTGCTGGACACTAGTCGCCGCCGCATGCCCGCACTGGCACAGACTGCATAGCTTTCCCGGGTGACCGTCGGCTATCGAATGACCGCGAAATAGCGTCGGCCATTTGTGTGCGGATCGGTATTGTCGCTGGTCGAGAAGATGAGGTTGCGCAAGTTTTTTCGATCCATTTCTGTTCGCAGCAGCCGGCGCACATGAATCTTGCTCTCGGGCAGAGCAGGAGCCTGTGTTCGTTGGGCGGCAGCACAACTCCTACATGCGCCGCAGATCAGCCACAGCGGGCGAGTTCGCTATAAAGCAGGATAGTCCCGACTATGGGACAAGGGGCCTCCGACTTCGGACGAGCATCATCTGGAGGAGTAGTTCAATGGCTAATCAACGCGGGCCTGTGCGCCGCACCGTACCCGGGACCAATGTCGTGGAGGCGCTCGATCATGTGTTGCACGAGGTGTGGGCTGCGCGACGTGACCTCAGTATGACGCGTTTCTGCCTCCAGCAGTCGGAAGCCCTTCGCAGAATAGATCGAGCCGCAGACAGGCTTGCTGATTTGATGCAGTCCCGGGAAGCACTCGCCGCCTTACGAGCCGTTCCCAAAGGATGAGGCGTGGTAAGGCCGTCTCAGTTGGCGGCCTCTGTCTTCAAGAGCCGCACATACGTGCCGCTCTCGTGCAGCTCGAGCCAGCCGCGCTCGACCGCATGCTTGATGCCGGCGCCGAACTCCGGGTCGGTGGCCTTCAGTGTAGAGGAATGGCGCGTGTTCTTCTCGATATGGATGCGGCCGTCCTGCACGGCAGTTGAGCGCTGAGGGGGCATCCCGCTCACTATTTGGGACTGCTCATTTGGAGTGACTGCAAACGGCGCAGAACTGCGTCATAGGTGAAAGACTGAGCGGGCATGGCGAGGCAGGCTCCAGACCGCACAAGGGCATCCAAATAGGAGATGCCAACATGGAGCAAAGCGCGCTCGACACGCGCGTGATCAGTCGCACACGGTTGCTTTCCCGATCGACGCGCGACCAGCCTTCTGCGGCATTGATGGCTAGTGTCCGCACCGGGCCGTCGTATTGGCCATTTAGCAACTGGAATCAGTTTCATCGCGAGGCATTCGACGCGGCAGCTCGAGGCAGGCGTTCGAGGTGCAGCAGGCCGCATTCTCAGTAAACAAGCTACGTGGGAGGCAGACGTGCTCCGATCGGTAATCAAGTTTGCTGTGATAGCGACGTTGCTGACTGCCCTGATTACTCCCTACGGTTTGGGCAATGCTTATGCCCGTGCATACGGTTCGATCTGGCTTGGGCGTATCTTTAATCCGTTCTATCAACTCGCGCACCAGCATGGATGGGCTAGGCAGAGATACGCGACGACCGTGTTCCACAGGTTTCATGAAGCTCGGCGGGCAAACGGCGCGCTTAAGCAGCACCAAGCAGTGCGGAAGATGGTGCGGGATGAGGAACCTGTGCAGTCGGTTGGGGCGGGAACGTCAATAGACACCCATCTTCTTCGAGGACGTGATCATGCGACAGCAGGCAAGCCACTGGTAGATCGCTCGCCTGATGAAGTTCAAGTCGCGCCACTGGTCGAGCGTAAAGCCCCGCCGCCATGGGGCGGGCCTACTGACTAGCCAAAGCTCGCTTGCGGATAATTTTACGAGTCTGGGAACGCGGCCGACCTTGAGCAGTTTTGAATCCGCTCCGATTAGGTCACGCCAGTTCCGGTCGGAGCGCATCTGGCAAAAGCAGCATGACGGTCTCAGTTACGTACCGACTGGGACCGCTTCTGCGTCGGCCTTGATCAGTCGGACGTAAGTCCCGCTCTCGTGCAGCTCGAACCAGCCGCGCTCGACCGCCACCTTGATCCCGGCACCGAACTCCGCGCCGCTGGCCTTCAGCGTGATGGTCGTGATGCTGGCACAGCATCATCGGAGACGGCGCTGGTGGGATGCACCGCGTCATGCTGAATATCGCCGATCGCGCCCACGATCTCCGGCATCGCTCCGATCCATCGGCAAGCGCAACCGACAGCGGCTGGTGACACACGTTCGCGGACTGTCCCGCCAGTCAACGGGTCCCGGCAGCGTTTTCTTCTCAAACTGAGCTCTGAAATCCCAGTTGATTGTTGAACAGCAATAGCCGTGCCACAGGTTTGTGACACTGCGCACAGGCACAAAGCGCATAGCCGGATAGGAAACTTAACTTAACGCGCAGGAGGATTGGTGTTGCTCCAAGTGGGGACCGTGTTCGTCACGCCTACCGAAGGCTTATAGTACGATCCCACTGACGGAGCGGTCACAGTTCCAACGGAAGTCCCCATTGTCCCATAAGTAGTTCTGGGTGGCGTTGTCGCCATTCCAGGTGTCGGCTGGGTTGGGAGGTGCTTGTACTTCTTCCCTTCCGCAGCAAAGGGCGCACTCGCCAGGCCCACAGTCACCAGCACGGCAATCAGCAGTCTGCTCGAAATCATGGTTGGTTCTCTCTGAACTTCAGGGTTGTCTCGTATTTCGAAAACCAATCGCCGCCACGACCCGCCTGTTCCAATTAAAATCCGGCCGGAACCGCTGCCCCTCGGTAGCAGCACAAAGAAGGCGCGGTTCAATGTCGGATAGCCGCAGCTCGTCGGGCCAGCGATCGACGCCCAGAGCCAGGTTGTGGCTGCAAAGATAGTCGGCGCAATAGATCAGAACGCCGCGCACGCCCATCGCCCGCATCTCGCCGAAGGTGATCTTGACCGGCCGGTGACCGGGCGGTGTGCGGTTCTCGCGGCGGGGGCTACGCATGCCGCCATTCAAGCGACCTCCCAGGCGCCTCGCAAATTATCGATTCCTAGCGTTCGGCGATGGCAGCGAGCTACTGAGTATTGTGGGTTCGGAAATCACGCTGGCGGGCATTTTACTTTCGTGGGCACGAGAGGCCGTGTTTCTTCGATTTCTGAGCGGAAATGCCAGAGCCAAAATCTAGTTTCAGCCGCGACGACACGGTTATCATAGGCAAGGCGCCTGCTCTCCGCGATAACCTCATCGGCGCGTTGCAGCAGGGTCTTTAGGTCATCGTCCATATGCGGACCTTACCACGCTGGTAGCCCCGAGGGCGTCCGGCAAAAGAAACCCCAGCTCCAGGATGAGCGAGCTGGGGGCAAGTCAACTGACGTTCCTAGGGGATCTCTCCTAGGTGGCCGGGAAACTCGGCAGACAGATTAGTCGTTCCTTTCTCAGCGTATGTTTCGGGTGGTAGTTCTCCGCAAGCCGCAGCAATGCCGCCCACTCAACCGCGCGCCTCGTCTGATCGGCAAGAATGCGGGCATACGCGCCGGTCGTGCTGTCTTCCTGGCGCAGTTGGCCGTCGCTCGCGCTGATGCGCTGGTCGCGGTCGCTGTAGATCGTCGAGCCTCGGTACAATCGGCACCACCGGTTCACGCCGGCGGGCTTCTTGATGCCGTCGCCAAACGCTGCTTAATTGGCTCGCTTCAAATCTAGTGGAGATTCTGAACGTGGCTATTGGAATTGTGAAATGGTTTAACGCAACCAAGGGTTATGGTTTCATCCAGCCGGAAGATGGCGGCAAGGATGTGTTTGTTCACATTTCTGCAGTGGAGAAAGCTGGGTACACCGGGCTCGCCGAAGGCACTCGCGTGAGCTACGAGATCGTGGCGGATCGCCGCTCGGGCAAGGCGGCCGCGGAGAACCTTCGCGTCGGTTAAGACTGCGAGATCGTAACTGAAGAGCCCGCCCTCGAGGCGGGCTTTTTCTTGCCCTCCGTGAACCACATCACACGCGCAACAAGGATCGTGTGCTATTTACGATGCTAGTCCCCAGCCTTGCCCGCCGCGTCTCGGCGGGTTTTTTTATGCGTCCTTCATTTTCCGGACATGGTGCGGACACGAAAAACGGACCTGGTGAAAAGTGCCTTGGTGAGCGCGCTGGGGCTCGAACCCAGGACCCCGTGATTAAAATTCTAATCCGTTGAAGCGCGGCTCATTGTCAGACAGCCGAAGCTCATCGGGCCAGCGATCGGCGCTTAGAGCTATGGAGTGGCTGCCCCGGTAGTCGGAGCAGTAGACCAGAACGCCGCGCACGCCCATCGCGCATCTGGCCGAAGGTGATCTTGACCGGGCGGTGACCAAGTGGTGTGCGGTCCTCGCGGCGACTAGGCTTCATGCCGCGATCAAAGCGCGGACGTAGGCACGTCGCAAATTATCGATTCGTCGTGGGTCGGCGCTGCGGCGAGCTACTGCCTGTCGCGAGTGGATAACCGAGCGTGCACGGAGAAGGCTCCAGCGGGTGCTCGCTGGAGCCCTCTTTCCCCCGTCTAATTCATCTTCTTGGGCTTGTTGGCGATCAGCTTCGGCAGGTATTGCAGCGCCTCGCTGTCGCGCCCGCGGAAATAGTCGATCGCCCGGTTCGGGAGCCATTCTTCGCGGAAGTGCTTCCTGAAGCTTGGCAGGAGAGCTTCGGGATATGCCTTGGCTTGCACGCGCCTGCCGTCCTCGTAGACATGGGGATAGGTTGGCAAGGCGTCGGTATCGATACCGTGTTCGTCCCGCAGCCATTTGCAGTACATTCGCCCATGCGAGATATCGGGGACCATATCCTCGGGCAGGGTGTAACCCATCATCTCCATGGGGGCGATGAGCATCTGCGTCATCTCGGTCAAGATCGAGAAGTGGCCCACGGGAACGTTCTGGTGATTAGCGACATACCGGCGGAGGTGGTACGGGACCTCGATCCGGGAAGTCGGCGCAGTTCCCGACATCCAGTCGTAGACCCACTGCGACACCTGCACGGCGAACTTGGCCGAGAGCCACTGCGCCAGATGAATGGCGACCTGAGGGTGGACCCAGGTGCCCTGATGGCGAATATCACCGCCTTTCATGGACTGGATCATCTCCGAACCGGGAATTCCCGTTTCGGCGGCTAATGCCTCAACGAAGGCGGTCGTAGCCGAGAGCCGGCGATAATCGAACCATTGTTTACCGGCCGCCTGGCACATGGCTGTGGCGTTGATGTAGCCGTCTTTCGGTCGTTGGTAGATGATCCCCCCTTGAACTGGATGCGGGATCAGATCGAAGTGCTGCTGCACGACGCATCTCCTGTGTGATGCGCCACGAATCGCTGGACATTCAGTCCTGCCGCTGTACAACAGCCCTTGTTAAGGGGAGGCCGTTGCCACAGCTTCGTGGCTTGGGTTTCAAATTTGAAGGGCGGTACCCGTTGGCGCGGGGCCGCCCTTCGGCTTTTACGTACACAAACTGAGACGAGAGCAGTTACCGCAGTGTTCCTTGACGCCCGTCTCGAATCAGCGTGAGCACAGGACGATCATTGGACACCCGGGTGCCTTCTCGGCGCAACGCTCTACGTCGGCACCGGGTGAGTTACGAACAGGCACCTGCCTGTATTTTGTGCGAATCTAAGCCCGCGCCTGCTAATTTCCAGCAAATGTCGCGCCGCCACAACATCCGTGCATTACCGGGGGCGTTACTGCCATCACATCGATTTTGTGCCGGATAGGCCGCCGGCTATTCGCCGGGTTGGAATTCGGCGCTGCGCATCTCGCGCTTCACCTTCTCCCACTCGCCTTTCAAGACCGCGCGTCCAGCGTCCATCAGTGGCTCGTTCAAGGATTGGCGATCTGCGCTCTTCTCGAGATGATAGATCTCATCAGTGATGTCCCAGAGCTTCTTCTGAACTTCGTCATCCTTATTGAGCAGAAGATCGAGTTGAGTGCCCAGCAAAACGATCTTTTCTAGCTCCTCCTCATTGGCACTGCGGCGCACCTTCCTCTCCTCGACATCGGCAATGGCCGCGAGAGCTTCATCGTCCTCTAAATTCATCAGGATGGCATGATACTCGGCGAGCGTATTCCGCAGGTTGTCCATCCAAGATATCCGTAGCTTCGCGATTTCTCGAAACCCTGCGGTCTTCGCGGTCAACATTGCGGCATCCGCTGAGGTCTGACTCGCTGCCGCCTGCCTTTTGCCGATGCGCAACGCAACCAGCGGGCCGCCGACACCGCTGATCAAAGCGAAGATCGCAGCTAGGATTGCGGCGACCGCTTGCGGGTTGTTGAGTATGTCGACGAGAAGGTGGTCAACCTTGAAAGCGTCATCGTAACAGTCGAGGCGACGCGCAGCATCTAGGATGGTTTTGCAACTTTCTGCCTGCGCTCCTGTCGTCCAGCATGCAGCCAAAAACCAAACGGCTATTCTGACCATTGCGCAGTCCGCCATCGAATCATTAGCTGCCCTTTTTCTTGCAACCGGAGGGCGAGCGCAAGGGGCGCAGGATCAGGACAGGGCGGCACGGCCGGCGGCAGTGATACTGTACTCAACTTCACCTGAATCAAGCGGGTCAGCCTCGACAAGCCCGAGATCGATTAGCCGGGCGACGAGTTCATGATCGAAGAGCGGTGGGCTGATCCAGGATTCGGAAGCCAGCCGTCTCAGGAAATCGCGCTCGATCGCAGTTAGGTCCATTCGTTACTGCGTCAGGTGTACCAGGAAAGCCTCGCAGGCATTCTCGGCTTCGACGAAGGTTTTGAAGGGAGACCCAGCAATTTTGATTGCCGACTTATTCAGGTGGATGGGCCGCCACGAGGCAATGAAGCCAGGCTGTCCGTGAACGGTGCGGCTTTCATTGCTGATCACGAACGAAAATCCGCCGCTGCTCGCCATCCATATTTCGAGCTCGTCCCGTAAAGTATCAACGCGAGTAAAGTGCAGGGCCAATCACCCCCACATTCTTACTCGTCATAAAGTGTCACGGGTGCGGGCTGGGCGCATTTACCTGCGTAAATTCCTGACGGAACCAAGAGCACGCCGCCCAGGAGGGGATGGATTTCTTGGCGCAAATCAGGTCGTGATGCTGGCGCAATCGGATGCCGAGACGGCGATCGACGGAAGGGCCGACGTTCCTGCCTTTCTAGCCGGCGCTTTGGGTCCCGCGCCGGCCGACGCCGCAGGGCATGAAGGCGTGGCGCATAATTTGGGGCCGGGCTATCGGAAGCCTCTAGGGAATAAAAGGCACCGGCGGACTGGCCATCCCATTTTGCTTCGCCGGTGCGAGGGCAGGGCGTAACCACCCTTTAAAAACCTTAAAGTCTTCAACGGGTTTTTTGGTTACCACCTTTAGCCTAAGTACTTGAATACCTAAGAAAATGTTCAAACTGCCTCCCCCACCATCTTGATTTCACAAGATATTTTTTGTCCCTGGCCCTTCCATTCGGCAGCGGTAGGAGCGCCGATTTGAGGCTCGGGTCACTGTCGGGTCACTTAATGCTCGGAGCCGACAAGAGCAGAGCGCGCCACCCCGGCCAAACGTGGCGCATATGAGCAACTCGAATTCATCACGGACACCTTGAGAAGGCGGATGCGGTCACTTGAGCGGCGCCGGTAGCTGCCCAACGATCATCGCTCCGGCAGCGTCGTGAGGTCGGCGCTACCGAAGCGAATCTGCCTGCTGGACGGTTCGACGAGCCGCAGGATCGTTTTGCCCAGCGTTGACTTCCCACAGCCGGACTCGCCGATAACGCCGATGGTCTCGCGCGGTGCGATGTCGAAGGACACGCCATCCACCGCGTGGACGGGTGCGGTGCCGACCCGATAGGTGGTCTCGAGGTCAGAGACTGACAGCGGCGGCGTCTACCCGTGGGCAATTTCGTCTGCAACATCGCCGCTGTGCTTTGTGGTTGTTGCAAGCCGCAATCGATCTTTGAAAACACTATCTCGCAGTAACCGCCTAGCATCCCACAATCGTTGTTATCGTGAGCCAGCAAGATGAACACGCCTCGTGTCGACAGCCGCCGCGATCCCGCCAGCTTGCGATCGCCGATCATCGTCAATCAGCTTGGCGCGGACGTTCGCGCCTCGCTGGTCGATCACTGGTCCCGCCCGCTGATCATCGATCATCCGGAGGGGCACGCGCCCTGGGAGATCGCGCCGGAGGCTGATGTGCTGCTGACGCGGCCGCTGGCTGGCTGGAGCAAGGCGCCGCCCGAGAAGCCGGTGGGCTGGCCGTTCGGCCTGCGCTGGATCCAGACGGCATCGACGGGCGTCGACTTCTTTCCGGCGTGGCTCCTCGATGGTCCGGCGGTCACTGTTGGACGTGGCATCTCGGCGGATCCGATCGCAGAGTATGTCCTTGCAGCCATCCTCGGCTTTGAGAAACGGATCTATGATGTCCGCCCGCGCAACAGGCAGGACTGGAAGATCACGCAGCTGGGCTCGTTGAGCGGCAAGACCATTGGCATTGCCGGATTTGGTGCAATTGGCCGCGCCGTCATCGAGCGGCTGAAACCGTTTGATGTCGAGATCAAGGTGCTGCGCCGGTCGCCCTGGCAATATCCCGTTCCGGGTGTCCAGCCGGTCGACGACATCGAAACGCTGGTTTCCGTCTCGGACCATCTCGTGATCGCGTTGCCGGCGACGTCGAAGACGACCCGTCTGATCAACGCCAACGTGCTGGCGCGCGCCAAGCCATCACTGCATCTCATCAACGTGGCGCGCGGTCGGATCATCGACCAGCCGGCACTGTTGCGCGCGCTTGACGAGGGGCAGATTGCCGCTGCGACGCTCGATGTCACCGATCCCGAGCCGCCCCCGGATGGCGATCCCATCTACAGCCATCCGAAGATCGTTCTGACGCCGCACGTGTCATGGACCGGCGGCGGGGATGCGGCGCGGCTGGCCAACAAGGTTCTGGTCAATCTCGACGCCTATGCCCACGGCGCTCCGCTGGCCGACGTCTTCGACGAAAAGCTGGAATACTAGGAAAGGATCCACACCGATGAACAAGATCGTCGACAAGCCAAAGAAATATTCGCTGGTCGAGCGGACGCCGTCCGCCTCGTTCGAGGAGGAGAGGCTGTATCGCAAGCAGCGCTTGGCGGCGACCTTTCGGTTGTTCTCGCGCTATGGCTTCGATCAGGGGCTTGCGGGACACGTCACGGTGCGCGATCCCGAGTTTCCGGATCGCTTCTGGATCAACCCGCTGTCAAAGTTCTTCGGCCAGATCAAGGTCTCCGACCTTCAGCTCGTCGATCACGACGGCAACATCCTGATCGGCGACAAGCCGATCAACCAGGCCGGCTTCGTGATCCATTCGGCGATCCACGCGGCCCATCCAGCGGTGATCGCGGCGGCCCATACCCATTCGACCTATGGCAAGGCCTGGTCGGCTCTGGGCCGTCAGCTCGACCCGTTGACGCAGGACTCCTGTGCCTTTTACGAGGATCACGCCTTGTTCGATCCGTTTTCCGGCGTCGTGCTGGAAGCCGACGAGGGCCGGAAGATTGCGGAAGCGCTGGGATCGAAGAAGGCCGTCATCCTGCAGAACCATGGTCTTCTGACCGTCGGGCCGACCATCGAGGCGGCCGCCTGGTGGTACATCGCGATGGATAACGCAGCGCGGACGCAATTGCTTGCGGAAGCGGCCGGCAGGACAAAGCCGATCCCGCATGAGATCGCCAAGCTGACCGCAAGCCAGGTGGGAACGCACAGGGGCGGTTATTTCAGCTTCCAGCCGCTCTGGGACTGGATCACCGAAGCGGAGCCCGATCTGTTCAACTGACGCCGGTGCCCTCGGCGCGCCGGATCAGATGCGCGGCCAGTTCCGCGCACTGGTTGTGGGTGTCCGTTGGCAGCCCCCTCGGGCGTACGATGGCTCTGTCATCACATGTTGCGTTTTCATCCTCGCGAAGCGCCGGCCGGAGCATACTGCTCGGCGAGGAACTGACTGATAGCGTCAAAGGCCTGCAGGCGGTTCTTTTCGAGGAGCACCATGTGCGTGCCTTCGCCGATTTCTACCCATCGCCGGTACGGCGCCCCGAGATCGATCTCGGTCTGCTGCTTGCGCTGGAGGCCCTCTTGCGCGAGCGCAACGTCACCCGCGCGGCGTCTTGGCTGAACATCGGGCAGCCGGCGCTGTCGAACCGGCTGCGACAGGTCTTCGCCGACCCGCTATTCGTGCCTGCGGCGACGGGCCGCGGCGTGGTGCCGACACCGAGGGCCGTGGAGCTGCAGACCGAGCTTGCGGAAGTATTGGCCAAGCTGCGCCGCATAGTGGAGGGGCCGGCCGTCTTCCGACCCCGCGCTGGCCCAGCGCACCTTCGTCGTTGCCATTCACGAGAATCCGGCCGTGACGCTTGCACCCGGCTTCGTCGCGCAATTGACCACCATGGCTCCTGGCGCGCGGCTCGCCCTCGTCCATCCGACGCGCGACGTCTTCGAACGACTCGAACGCGGCGAGATCGACATCCTGGTGATGGGGCCCGACCGCGCGAGCGGCGATTTGATGCAGCGTCCGCTGTTCGAAGACGGTTTTCTGACCGCGCAGCGCAAGGGCCATCCCCGCGGCACCGGCGCGCTGGATCTCGACGCGTTCTGCGCGCTCGACCATCTCTTGATCTCGGCGGATGGCGGCGGCTTCTCGGGCCTCGTCGACGACGCACTTGCTGCGCTCGGCCGCTCCAGGCGTGTCGCCGTCTCGATTCAGACCTATGCGCTTGCTCCTGTGATCCTTGCGAACAGCGATTGCATCTGCACTCTGCCACGGCGTTTCCTGATGCGCTTCGCGAACGAGCTCGAGCTTGCGCCGCCGCCGCTCGACCTGCCACCCGCAAGTATCGTCGCCCTGTGGCATCCCCGCGACCAGGAGGATAGAGGCCACGCCTGGTTGCGCGACCGCCTGTACCAGGCGGCTGCCGCAACTTGAGACTGAACCGTACTCGTCAAGAGGCTGCGCAACGAAGCTCAGCGGCGCCAGGGATGCTTTCTTGTCCACAGTGTGAATTGCGACACAGCGCATCATTGGGAATCGCCGTACGCTTTGGGTGCGTCTTCATGGCGCCTTACTCTCCCTTAGCCTTGAGCCCGTCGCCAATGGCGGGCTTTCTTCCGCGCGGGTGTCCGATTGGAATGCGTTGAGTTTGCAAAGCTCGCTTAGCAGGGGGTCAGAAAATGTCGGGCCTAAGCACGGATGTGCAATGATCCATTACCGTCTCCACATTTTGGATGAAAGCGGCGGCTTAGTCGGTGCGGTGGAATTTGAATGCGCCAACGACGAAGCGGCAAAACGGAAGGCCGAAAAGGTGTTGACTGGCACCCCTGGGGGGGAGCTCTGGCGGCGTATTAACGGCGGTCTAGAGACTAAAACTGGAGCGGGCTCACATAGCGCTAACGACTAGCGAACAGGCGATTGGTTCTATTTGACACCATTGATGTCTCTTGGCCCAGGTCGGCAGCTAGCAACCGCTGGACGCGCTCGGCTTGGTCTTTCGTCATATTGACCGCTAGAGCCAGATCAGTCCCGACCAATGCGGGACCTTTACGTTGTCGATCGTAGACCATCCAGCCCTGAGATGCCTGCCGCACCATAAATCTCGGCGCAGACGGTAAGTTATCGCTCATGTTCCTGCCCTTTTGTTTTTACTATGCGCACGCGTGCGTGCGCATAGAGCAACAAAAAATCAGGCTGCCGGGCTCGAAATGCCACGGGTCCCCGCAGCGATCCAGTTTCTAACTGGGCACTGAAATCCCAGTTAGTTTTAATATGCACGGTAATGCCACGGTCTTGTGACAGTGTCGGGAGTTGCCAAGGCTCGCCGGTTCACGCTGGCGGGCCAAATTTCTGTTCTTTCAGCGGAGGGGCTTACAGGTCAGAATCCGCAGGCTGCATATTGGTTTCTGACCAGCCGAAAGTGTGAGCCAACTTGTACGAAGTCCACGTCAAGACACTGATTGCCTCGTCGGAAGTCACCACGGAGGCCGTCGCATCGAAGGTATTCGAGATTGATGCGCCACCGGTGTTCGCTCGGTAGGTAGGTCGCGAAGTCGCGTTGGGCTTGTGGCGGCCCGCTGCAGATTTTTGCGATGTATTGGCGAACGTCGGCAGGTAAGACGTCTATATGCTCATGATTCCAGGGAGGGTCCGAATGAGAGCCACTTCCTTTGGACAGCGCCGGGCATACGCTCAACGGCAAAATGCAAAGAGCTATTAACAGGGGTCTGACTGCCATCTGACCCTCCACTAAAGAAGCGGCTGATCTTACGGCGACAAACTGACGTGGGCCTTACGGAGCGCGGGGCTTGCCCGGATCCAAAAAAACCGCCTCTTCTTCGCATCCCCCGGCCAAAGCCCTCCATTGTTGATATGCAGGCCGGCTTCAGCGACGATGAGGTTGAGCGATTTTCCCGCCGTTCAGACGGTCATTGTCCGCTCTTCGGTTCGGGCTTGTCGAGAAAATGCAAGGCGGTATTGATCTGCTCAAGCTGACCTTCGATTTTGTCTCGCTCGTCAACGGCGCTAGTCTTCCTCAGCTGATCAACAAGTGCCTGCTTCCGTGAAAGCAAATTCTTTATGACTGTTGTCACCATTCCCCGCTTTCGTGAATGTCGGTGAAAAGGCCGCAGGCCAACCCCTTCCTGCGGCCATCCGGGAAAATTGACTGTCGATAAATTGCTACTTCCAGCCCCGGCTACCGAGGATGATTGCAGAAGTCGGCGGCGTCGTTGAGTCTGGAAAATCTGTTCCTGGACGGAACATCGTGAGTGTGGCGTCGACGCGACAGCGCAACGCGAGAATTCATTGGAACCGAGAGAGCTACTTCCGGCCAATATCACTCGAGCCCGAACTAAAGGCCCGCAGCTCCGAGCGGGCATCAAGGTCGACTTAAGGATTTGCGGGGCAAGATGTGCTTTCGGGGGGACTCGGGGTGGTCATCGAATTGAGACAACTGCTGTTGCGCGGAGCAATCAGCCTCACGCTATGCGTCTTGGTCGCGGCCTTCGTCGCTGGCTTGTTGTCGGTGCTGGCCGACCATCTCGGGCCGAGTGCACAAGCCACCGAGGCATGCAAGTCGAGCCATTGCCTGCCGAAGGCTAAGGGCGGTGCTCCGAACCTGACCGCATCGAGATCGCGGACAACCCACTAGACCAACTGACGGACGATAGCGGCCACGGAGCGCACTCAAACACCTGCACTGTTTGCGATCGCGCAATCAAGTGCGCATCGCGTCGATCACGTGGGCAATGAAGACCGCCACGCTTAAGGCAACCACAAGAGCGAAGATCCAGGCGAGCAAAACATTCACCTCCTCGCGGGAGTGAATGCGCTCATTCCTGCACAGTCAAAAACCATCCTCGAGGAACTGTCGTTTCCGCGTTCGGTTGAGGATTGGAGGCAACAAATATGTCCGCTGTCGGCCTTATCGGCAGAATGCCAGAAAGAGGAGCATAGCGACTAGGCAGGCGGCGAGGGATAACAAATAAACGCCCACGACTAACCCCCGACTCATCATGTAGAGATTAGACGGCATTTTTGGCTTGCAAATGCCTTTTGCCAGTTTTTCCCAGGGAATGCGGCTACGGCTGGGAATGCCGCATCCGCCCCAGTCGCTTGTTCCTTCGGGCATTCAGTGGAGTGGTCGTAGAGAGAGAACGGCTCCAGCGCGCGAGGCTGGCTAAAGCGAACCGGAGCCGTCCACCTGCGCTCCGCCGAACACGCGAAATTCAGCTTATCGGAAATGGGCCGACGAAGGGAGAACCGCTCTCGGACTATTACGGATATCGACCTGTTGAGTGTCGACGGAGCACATAGCAAAGGGCCGCTGCGCTTTGGAGCGGCGGCCCTTTCGCCGGGTTTGCAATAGGAACTCCGAACCTGAAATTGTTCAGCCAGCCCCGGTAGCGCAGATCATTCGACCTATGCCCGCGTCCGTAAACGACAAAAGCGAATCTAGGTCGCGGTCCGTGGGTACCCATTTCGGGGTACCGGCGGTTAGCGGCGAACGGGATCGTGTCGTTCAATCCGTGAGGGGATGGAAAGCAGGATGTGCGAGGCTTTCGATGGCCGACTTTTCCTCGCTCAGGCGTTGTTCCAGAAATTGGCGCTCAAGATCTGACAGATTGGTTCTAAGCAGGCGTCGATATCGGCTGATGTTCTTATCGTGGGCACGCAGACGGGCGAGTCTCTCGTCTGTCATGGGGCCTCCCGTATGAATGAAAAATCTATATGAGGAGAAACTAAGATATTTCAATGCGTCCAATAGCTTTATGAGAGCAAGCTTCGCGCCTGATCGCTCGATTGTCAAATAAATCGAAAGCCGCCAGTTCGTGGCCAATTTCCCTCCGCGCGCGCGAAAAAGGCCCCAGCTTCTTTTTTGGGGAACTGGGCCAACACCCGACGAAGGCTGGCCTTGTGTCCGCGAGCTTCGGCCAGGCAAGCTCGCGCTCACTCACCCCTCCATCTCCCCCAACGCGTGCCGCAGCGCCTCGACCAGATCGAGCGCAACCGGCGAGGGGCTGCGCTGGGGGGGAAAAACGGCGGAGAATTCGAAGTCGATGCGCGGCAGGAAGCGGCGCACGATGACGCCGCGGGTCGCGAATTCCTTCGCTGTGATGGGATCGCAGATCGCAACCCCCAGCCCCGACGACACCATTCCGCACATGATCTCCGAGAGCGTCGTCTCGACGCGCAGCACGCGGCGGACGTCGTTGCGGTGGAAGACCTGGTCGACGAGATGTCGGCTCGCAGATCCTGCCGAGAGCGATATGAACGTCTCGCCCTCGAAATCGCGCGGCTCCAGCACTTCCTTTTCTGCCAGACGATGCCCGTCCGGCAGCACCGCGACGCGCGCCAGCGGTGGCAGGCGCAGCCTGGGCAGGCCGGAGTGCGCAATCGGAACCTCGGCAAAGCCGATGTCGCATTGATTGTTCAGCACCCAGTCGACCACGATCGGCGAGATCACGCCGAAGAAGGCGAGGTTGAGGTTGGGCCGCTCTTTCAGGAAATGCCCGGCGAGCCGTGGCAGGTAGCCGTTCGCGAGCGCCGGCAAGGCGGCGATCCGCAATGAGCCGGTGCGGCGGCCGCGGATTTCCTCGGCGGCGGCGGTGATACGTTCGAGACCGACGAAAGACCGTTCGACTTCGGTGTAAAGCGCCGTCGCGGCCGCGGTCGGCACCAGCCCGGTGCCGCGCCGCTCGAACAGCTCCATCTTCAAGAGCGCCTGGAAGTCGCGGAGCAACCGGCTGGCCGCCGGCTGCGTCACGACCATCAGCTTCGCGGCCTCGGTCACGCTGCCGGTCTGCATCATCGCGCGGAAGGCCTCCACCTGCCGCGAATTGATCCGCGCCATCCCGTACCCTATTCATAACATTTCGGCATGTAGATGGTGCCATTATTCATTGGACGATGGAAGTATTGTTCTGCGATCTTTTTCATCAGCGCTGGAGACAGCCCGCTTTTTCGGCAGATCGGGCCTAAAGCCTGCCGATCGCACCAAAACCCGCGAGCAGGGGCCGGAGCCCTGTTCGGATCGGGATTTTGCGCCGAAGGGAACGCGGGCGCGCTTCGGCCGTCTGATCGTCGACACGTCACCTCATCCCGGTATTGGAGATTGGTCCTTATGAAGACTCTCAGCCTTCTGACAGCGGTCAGCATCGCGGCGCTCGCCGCGGCCCCGTCGGTCGTCTCGGCACAGCAAAAGACGCTCTACGTCGCCGGTTATGGCGGCTCGTTCGAGAAGACGATCCGCGACGAGGTGATCCCGAATTTCGAGAAGGAGAACAGCGTCAAGGTCGAATACGTCGCCGGCAACTCCACCGATACGCTGGCAAAACTCCAGGCGCAGAAGGGCAATCAGCAGATCGACGTCGCCATTGTCGACGACGGCCCGATGTACCAGGCGATCCAACTCGGCTTCTGCGGCAAGCTCGACGGCCTGCCGGCCGATCTCTATGACGCCGCGCGCTTCAAGGACGATCGTGCCGTTGCGATCGGCCTCGTCGCGACCGGGCTAATGTACAACACAAAGGTCTTTGCGGAGAAAGGCTGGGCGCCGCCGACCTCGTGGAACGATCTGAAGGATCCGAAGTACCAGAAACAGCTCGTCATCCCGCCGATCAACAACACCTACGGCCTGGAGGCACTGGTGATGCTCGCCAAGATGAACGGCGGCGGCGAAGCCAATGTCGATGCGGGCTTCAAGATCTTCAAGAACGACATCAATCCGAACGTGCTCGCCTATGAACCGTCGCCGGGCAAGATGACCGAGTTGTTCCAGTCCGGCCAGGCCGTCATCGCGGTGTGGGGCACGGGGCGCGTGCAGAGCTTTGCCAACACCGGCTTCCCCGTCGACTTCGTTTACCCGAAGGAGGGTGCGGCGACCCTATTGACCACCGCCTGTCCGATCGCCAAGCCCAATGCGTCGCCACTCGCGGTGAGCTTCATCAAGAAGCTGCTCGATCCAAACATCCAGCTCATCATGCTCAAAGACTACGGCTACGGGCCGGTGCTGAAATCGCTCGTCGTGCCGCCGGAACTCGGAAAGATGGCGCCGATCGGTGAGCGCGCGGCGAAGCTCTATAATCCCGACTGGACCGTCATCAACGAGAAGCGCGAGGAATGGACCAAGCGATGGAACCGCGAGGTCGAGCGCTAACGTCGATGGCCTTCCTCGAGCTCGATCGCGTCGGCAAACAGTTCGGCTCGCAAACCGTAGTCGACGATTTCAGCCTTGCGGTGGAGAGGGGCGAGTTCATCTCGTTCCTCGGTCCCTCCGGTTGCGGCAAGACCACGACGCTCCAGATGATCGCGGGCTTCCTCGAGCCGTCGCGTGGCGCGATCCGGCTCGAGGGGCGCGATCTGACCAAGGTGCATCCGGCGAAGCGCGGCCTCGGCATCGTGTTCCAGAGCTACGCGCTGTTTCCGCACATGACCGCGGCCGAGAACGTCGCCTTCGGCCTGGAGATGCGCGGCGTACCCAGGGACAAGCGCATGGAGCGCGTCCGCGCGGCGCTGGCGATGGTCGGGCTTGCGGGTTTTGAGGAGCGCTATCCGCGGCGCATGTCGGGCGGCCAGCAGCAGCGCGTGGCGCTGGCGCGGGCGCTGGTGATCCAGCCCAGCGTGCTACTGCTTGACGAGCCCTTGTCGAACCTCGATGCCAAGCTGCGCGAGGAAATGCAGATCGAGCTTCGCCAGATCCAGCGCACCATCGGCACCACCACGATCCTCGTCACCCACGACCAGAACGAAGCGATGTCGCTGTCCGACCGCATCGTCGTGATGAGCCAGGGCAAGATCGAGCAGATCGGCACGCCGCAACAGACCTATGAGCAGCCGGCATCGGCCTTCGTGTCGCAGTTCCTCGGCAAGACCAACGATTTCGCCGCGATCGTCGATCGCACGGCCACGCCGGCGCGACTTGTCGCAGGCTCCTGGCAAGCGCCGGCCCCGGCGGGCGTGAGCGGTGCGGTAACGATCAGCCTTCGTCCCGAGCGGATCAGTTTTGCCGGCGAGGGGCTCGCGGCAAAGATCATCACGCGGATTTTCCAGGGCAATCACTGGCTATTCGAGTGCGACACCGAATGCGGGCCCGCGATCGTGATCCGGCAGAATGACGGTACGCCGCAACCGGGCGAAGGTGAGGCAGTCCGTCTTGCTTGGCGCGTGGAGGACATGAGCTTGCGGGCGGGCGGAGGCGCTGCATGACCGCCGCCACCGACACCTCGACGCAAGCTGCGTCCTCAGAGACACGCGCGCCCTGGGTACTGACGCTGCCCGCGCTGATGCTGTTCGTCGGCGTGCTGGTGATTCCGCTTGTCATGACCGTGATGCTCTCGTTTCACGACTGGGGCCAGTACAAGGGGATCGAGCCGGTCTTCATCCTGAAGAATTGGCAGGAGATCGCGAGCGATCCCTACTACGCCGAGATGTTCTGGCGCACCTTCCGTATCGCGCTCCTTGCGACGTTGATTACGGCTGTGCTCGGTGCGCCCGAGGCTTACATCCTCAACCGCATGAGCGGACGCTGGAAGGGCATCTTCCTGCTCCTGATCCTTGGGCCCCTTCTGATCTCGGTCGTGGCGCGCACGCTCGGCTGGGCGCTTTTGTTCGGTGGCAATAACGGCCTCGTCAACAAGCTGTTGATGTCGCTCGGCGTGATCCGCGCGCCCTTGCCCTTCATGTTCACCGAGACCGGCATGGTGGTCGCTCTTGCGCATGTGATGATGCCGTTCATGGTGCTGTCGGTCTGGGCCGCGCTCCAGCGCGTCGATCCGCAGATCGAGAACGCCGCGATGTCGCTGGGGGCCAGCGCCTTCACCATCATCCGCCGCATCATCCTGCCGCAGATCATGCCCGGCGTGCTGTCAGGCGCGATCATCGTATTCTCGCTGTCGGCGAGCGCGTTCGCAACGCCGGCGATCATCGGCGGTCGCAGGCTGAAGGTCGCGGCGACGCTCGCCTATGACGAGTTCCTCAACACGCTGAACTGGCCGCTTGGTGCGGCCGTCGCGGTGTTGCTGCTGCTCGCGCTGGTGCTGATCGTCGTCGGCAGCAACGCGCTGATCGAGCGCCGCTATGCCGAGGTGTTTCGATGAGGACGAACGGACCGCTCGCACTTCTTTTCCACACGCTTTTCGTCGTCTTCATGCTGGCGCCGATCGTGGTGGTCTGCCTCGTCGCCTTCACGCCCGAGGGCTTTCTTTCGCTGCCGACCAACGGCTTCTCGCTGCGCTGGTTCAGGACGATCGCGAGCTATCCGGAATTCGTGCACGCGTTTTGGGTCAGCCTCGGGCTCGGGATGGTGTCCTCCTTCGTCGCGCTGCTGTTCGCAGTGCCGGCGGCGCTCGCGATTGCGCGCTACAGATTTCCAGGCCGCGATGCGCTGGCAGCGCTATTCCTGTCGCCGCTGATGATCCCGCATGTCGTGCTTGGCATCGCCTTCCTGCGCTTCTTCACCTCGCTCGGGCTCGGCGGCACCTTTGCGGCGCTGCTGATCGCCCATGTCATCGTCGTGTTTCCCTTCGCGCTGCGCCTGACGCTGGCAGCGGCGACCGGTATGGACCGTTCGGTCGAGATGGCCGCGGTGTCGCTCGGCGCCGGCGGCTTCACGCTGTTTCGCCGCGTGACCCTGCCGCTGATCCTGCCCGGCGTCATCAGCGGCTGGGCGCTCGCCTTCATCCAGTCCTTCGACGATTTGACGATGACCGTATTCCTTGCAGCGCCAGGCACCGAAACGTTGCCGGTCAGGATGTTCCTTTATATCCAGGACAACATCGATCCGCTCGTGACATCCGTCTCAGCGAGCGTCATCGCAGTCACCATGACTGCCCTCATCCTGCTCGACCGCTTCTACGGGCTCGACCGCGTGCTCGCAGGCAAGAGCGATCCCGGGCGATAGGAGAACGCATGCACAGGGAATATGACGTCGCCGTCGTCGGCGGCGGATTGCTCGGCTCCGCCATTGCCTGGGGGCTCGGCCGGCTCGGCAAGAGCGTTGCCGTGCTCGACGAGGGAGACATCGCCAAGCGCGCCTCGCGCGCGAACTTTGCGCTGGTCTGGGTGCAGAGCAAGGGGCTCGGCATGCCCGCTTACACCGTGTGGACAGTGCGCGCGTCGCAGGCCTGGCCCGGACTCGCCGCCGAGTTGAAGGACCAGACCGGCCTCGACGTCTGCCTCCAGCAGAACGGCGGCTTTCACCTCACGCTCGGTGAATACGAGTACGAGCAGCGGACCCAATTCGTCGCGCGCATGCACAACCAGGTTGGCGCGGCCGATTACAGCATGGAGATGCTGCCGGCGTCAGAGGTGAAGAAGATGCTACCGCTGATCGGCCCGGAGGTGTCCGGCGGCAGCTTCTGTCCGTTCGACGGCCACGTCAATTCGCTGCGCACTTTTCGCGCGTTCCATACCGGCTTCAAAGCGTTCGGCATCGACTATTTCCCGGACCGGCCGGTCTCGGCGATCACAAGGAATGGCGGCGAATTCCGCCTGACGACGCAGCAAGGCGAGATCCGCGCCCACAAGATCGTGCTTGCCGCGGGCAATGCCAACCAGATGCTGGCGCCGATGGTCGGCCTCTTGGCGCCGATGGGCCCGACGCGCGGGCAGATCGTGGTAACTGAACGCACCATGCCATTCCTGCCGCATCCACTCACCACCATCCGCCAGACCGACGAGGGCACGGTGATGATTGGCGACAGCAAGGAGGACGAGCTCGACGATCGCGCGCTGAAGCATACGATCAGCGCGGTGATGGCGGATCGCGCGCAGCGGATGTTTCCGCATCTGGCGCGGCTCAATGTCGTCAGGAGCTGGGCCGGCATCCGCGTCATGCCGCAGGACGGCTTTCCGATCTATGACCAGTCGGAAACGCATCCCGGCGCGTTCGTCGTCTGCTGCCATTCCGGCGTGACGCTCGCCTCCAACCACGCCTTCGAGATCGCGCGCATGGTCGCAGGCGGCGCGCTCGAGCCGGAGCTGGTCGGCGCGTTCTCGGCGCGCCGCTTCGGTGGCGAGGGCGCAGCGAACAACAGCGGCTATTAGCGACTTCAGAGAAGGGGCCAAGAGGCATCCAATGTTCAGACGATCCGACCAGGACACGCGTCCATCGTTGCAGATCTTCGTCGACGGCGTTGCCGTCGAGGCGCGCGAGGGCGACACCGTGTCCGCTGCGCTGCTCGCCTCGGGGCGCGACGTGCGCCGCGCGACAGCGGTGAGCGGCGCGCCGCGGCTGCCCTATTGCATGATGGGCGTGTGCTTCGACTGCCTCGTCACCATTGATGGCGTCGGCAATCGCCAGGGCTGCCTGGTGCCGGTCGCCGCGGGCATGCAGATCGAAATCCAGAAAGGCAAAAGGGAGATCGGCCGATGAACGCGGCTCCTTTGCGCGGCGCCTACGACGTCGTCGTCATCGGGGCAGGGCCGGCTGGCCTTGCCGCAACGGCGACCGCATCGGCGGCAGGTCTCTCCACGTTGCTGATCGACGAGAACCCGGGGCCCGGCGGCCAGGTCTGGCGCGCGATTGCGTCGACCCCGGTCACGGCGCGCGATCAGCTCGGTGCCGATTATTGGGCGGGCGCCGAGCTCGTCGGCGAGGTGCGGTCTAGCAAGGCCGAGATAATCCATCGCGCGACTGTCTGGAGTCTCGATCGTCATCTCGAGATCGGGATTTCGGCCGGCGGCGCGTCTGCCTTCGTCAAGGCGCGGCGCGTGATCCTTGCGACCGGTGCTCTGGAGCGGCCGTTTCCAATTCCGGGCTGGACGCTGCCGGGCGTGATGACCGCAGGCGCCGCGCAGACCATGCTGAAATCGTCGGCGCTGGTGCCCGATAGCCGCACGGTGATCGCGGGGCAGGGGCCGCTGCTGTGGCTGCTCGCGGCGCAGATCCTGCGCCTTGGTGGTCGCATCGATCGCATTCTCGATACGACCGGGCGCAAGAACTATCTTGCCGCGCTGCCTCACGCCTTTGCCTTCATGACGTCGCCTTATTTTACGAAGGGCCTTGCGATGATGCGCGAGGTGAAGGCGAAGGAAGTCGTCACCGGCGTGACAGAGCTGGCCGCGTCCGGTGAGGGGCGGCTTGCCAGCGTGAGCTATGTCGCAGGCAGCCGTCGCGAGACGATCCCTGCAGACCTTCTTCTCTTGCATCAGGGTGTCGTGCCCAACGTCAATCTCGCAATGGCGGCGGGCGTCGAGCATCGCTGGGATGACGTTCAGCTCTGTTGGTCGCCGGTGCTCGATGGCAATGGCGGCACCTCGGTCGAGGGCATCGCGATCGCCGGCGACGGCGCCGGCATCGGCGGCGCGAACGCCGCGGTGGTTCGCGGCCGCATCGCTGCGCGCGCTGCCGCCGAGGCGCTTGCGCCTGCAGCCGCCGCGAAGCTCTCACCGATGGCAGCGCTGCGTGCCGATCTCGCCAGAGCCGAGCGCGGTCGCGCCTTCCTCGACACGCTGTTTCGTCCCGCGCGGCAATTCCGCATTCCCGGAGGCGACACCATCGTCTGCCGCTGCGAGGAGGTGACAGCCAAGGACATCGTCGACGCAGTCGCGATCGGCGCGACGGGACCGAACCAGCTCAAGGCCTATCGCCGCACCGGCATGGGCCCGTGCCAGGGGCGTCTGTGCGGCCTCACCGTCACCGAGCTGATGGCGGAGGCTCGCGGCAAGACCCCACAGGAGATCGGCTACTACCGGCTGCGCGCGCCAGTGAAGCCGATCACACTCGCCGAGCTCGCGGCGATGCCGAAGACGGAAGACGACGTCAAGGCGGTGGTGCGCGGATGACCAAGCTTGCGGATGCCATCATCGTGGGTGGCGGCATCCACGGATGCTCGACGGCACTGCACCTGACGCTCGCCGGCATGAAGCCGGTGCTGATTGAGAAGGACTATGCCGGCCGCCACGCTTCCGGCGTCAATGCCGGCGGCGTGCGCCAGCTTGCGCGCCACGTCGCCGAGATCCCGCTGTCCATCCGCTCGATGGGGATCTGGGAGCAGATAAACGAGCTGCTCGACGACGATTGCAGCTTCGAGAGTCATGGCCAGGTTCTGGTCGCCGAGAACGAGACCGAGCTTGCGGCATGCCGCGCGCGCGTTGCCGAGCTGAACGCGCTCGGCTTCACCCATGAGGAGCTGATCGACGGCGCCGAATTGCGGCGGCTGGTGCCTGCCGTGGCCGAGACCTGTCCTGGCGGTGTGGTGTCGCGCCGCGACGGCGCGGCCAATCCCGCCCAGACCACGACGGCGTTCCGGCGCAAGGCTGAGCAGCTCGGCGCCACCGTGCGCGAGGGCGTGGCCGCAGGCAATGTCCGCCGCGAGGATGGGCTCTGGCGCGTTGATGTCGGCACTGAGACCTATGCCGCTCCGGTGCTGGTCAACGCTGCCGGCGCCTGGGCGGGGCGCATCGCTGCCACGCTTGGCGAGCCGGTGCCGGTCGACACCGTGGCGCCGATGCTGATGATCACCTCCCGAGTCCCACACTTCATCGATCCCGTGGTGATCCTGCGTGGCCGCAAACTGTCCTTCAAGCAGTTCAAGAACGGTACCGTGTTGATCGGTGGCGGACATCTGGCGACGCCGGACCAGGACCGCAACGAGACGGTGCTGGACTGGAAAAGCCTCGCCGTCAGCGCCCGCACCGTGTTCGAGCTGTTTCCGGTGATGCGCGATGCCACCATCATGCGCGCCTGGGCTGGCATCGAGGCGAAGACAAAGGACGATCTGCCCGTGCTGGGTCCGAGCGCCCGCCATGCCGGGCTCTTCCATCAGTTCGGCTTCTCGCTGCACGGCTTCCAGCTCGGCCCTGGCGCAGGCGCCGTCATGGCGGAGCTGATTGTCAATGGCGGCACCCAGACCCGGATCGGCGATCTCGCCATCGACCGCTTTGGCCCATCCAACTCCTAAGCAACACAAGAAGAGGACTTCATGAGCATCACGCGCAACATCCGCACGCCGATCATGCACCGCGTCGTTGAGGCCAATGGCTTCGTGTTCGTCGGCGGCACGATCGCCGACGACACCAGCGTGTCGATGGGCGAGCAGACCCGCAACATCCTCGGCAAGATCGCAGGCTATCTGAAGGAGGCAGGCAGCGATGCTTCCCGCATCGTCAGCGCCTCGATTTTCGTGACGGATTTGTCGAAGAAGAAGGAGATGGACGCTGTCTGGACCGAATTCTTCGGCGACAATCTGCCGGCGCGTGCCACGGTCGGCGTCGCCGATCTCGGTGGTAGCGCGCTGATCGAGGTTGTCGTCACTGCACTCAAGGGCTGAGAGAAGCCTTAGCCCATCATCTCCCTGACCATCGGGATCACCTTGCCGCCATAGAGCCCGATGCTGCGCATCAGCCTCTCATGGGGCAGGGGGCCTGCGGAATATTTGAGCTGGAAGCGCGAGATGCCGAGCGCCTGCGCGGTCGCGGCGATCTTGCGCGCGACCGTCTCGGCCGAGCCGACATAGAGCGAGCCGTGGTCGGCCTCGTGCGCGAACTCGTCGCGGCCCATCGGCGGCCAGCCGCGCTCCTTGCCGATGCGGTCGCGCATGGTCTTGTAGTCGGCCCAGAGCTCCTCGCGCGCCTGCGCGTCGGTCTCCGCGACATAGCCGGGCGAATGCACGCCGATCGGCTTCACCGCGCGGCCGAATTCCTTGTAGGCACGGTGATAGAGCTCGACATAGGGCGCAAAGCGCTTGGGATCGCCGCCGATGATCGCGAGCATCAAGGGCAGATCGTAATGCGCGGCGCGCACCACCGATTCCGGGCTGCCGCCGACGCCGATCCAGGTCTTGAGCTGGCCGTGCTCGACCGGCGGATAGACGAGCTGGTTCTTCAGCGGCGGACGTAGCTTGCCTTCCCAGGTCACCGGCTTTTGGGACAGAAGTGCAGCGAACAGGTCGAGCTTCTCCTCGAACAACTCCTCGTAACGGCGCAGGTCGAAGCCGAACAGCGGGAAGGATTCCGTGAATGAGCCGCGCCCGAGGATCACCTCGGCGCGGCCGTTCGAAAGCGCGTCCAGCGTCGCAAAGCGCTGGAACACGCGAATGGGGTCGTCGGAGCTCAGCACCGTCACGGCGGAGCCGAGGTGGATACGCTTGGTGCGGGCCGCGATCGCAGCGAGCACGACCTCCGGCGAGGAGATCGCGAAATCGGCGCGGTGATGCTCGCCGAGCCCGATGAAGTCGATGCCGAGCTCGTCCGCCAGCACGGCCTCCTCGACCACGTTGCGGATCACTTGCGCATGCGGCAACGCCGTGCCGTTTGCGTCCTTGGTGACGTCGCCAAAGGTATCCAGTCCGAATTCGAGCGGTGCGGTCATTGATCAGGTCTCTGGGGAAAGCAGCTCGACATCTAGTCGTCGGCTTCCCCGTCACAATACCGCTTCAGGAAATGCATGGTTTCCGTTTCGCGACCCGGCGATACCTGTCGATTCGCCGCCGTCGCTCGCATCAAGGCACGAATTTTTCCGCCATCGCCTCGGGTGCGCGCGCCTGGAGAACGCGGCGCTTCAACTGCTTCAGCTCCTTGATTTCGGCGACAATGGCCTCGACGGCCCGCTTCTGCTGCTGGCGCAGGGTGCGCTGGTCCTTGACGGGAAGGGGCCTCTTGCCCTTCGACGTCTGGATCACCTCGCGTGCGAGCTTCCGCAGCGCGTCAAGCTCCGCCTTGATCGCGTTCTTTCCTGCTGTCGTCATCTCCATGCTCCCTTGGAATTCCTGAGGCTTCGTGCGCGCGGCCAGCGCTAGCGCCACATGCCCCGCATCCTGGCTCCGATATCGATCTTCGGCCCCTGCGCCGCGGTCCGCGCCGTGCCGGCTTGCGCCTTCGGCCAGGTCGTCCGCTCGAACAACGGCACGAGCGCTTCCGGAATGAAGCGTGTGCGCGAGGCGTAGACGTGGCGATCGCCTGAGGCGGCCTGACCATGGGTGAAGAAACGCTGCGGCACGATCAAATGCAAGTCATCCTTGGCGCGGGTCATCGCAACGTAGAGCAGGCGGCGCTCCTCCTCGAGCTCAGCGCTCGTGCCGGCGCCGAGATCGGACGGCATGCAGCCGTCGACCACGTTGAGCAGGAACACCGACTTCCACTCCTGGCCTTTGGCGGAGTGGATGGTGGAGAGGATCAGATAGTCCTCGTCAAGCAGGGGAACGCCGGCCTGGTCGGACGTCGCATTCGGCGGATCGAGCGTGAGCTCGGTGAGGAATTTTTCGCGCGAGACATAGCCGCTTGCGATCTGCTCGAGTTGCATGAGATCGGCGCGGCGCGTCTCGGCATCTTCATGGATGCGATCGAGATGCGGCTCGTACCAGAGGCGCGCGCGCTCGAGGTCCGCTGGCCATTCCGAATAGCTGAGATTCTCGACCGTGCGAATGAAAGCGGTCCAGTCGTCGCCGGTGCGCGGCGGCGCGGGAAGCTTGCAGAGCGCGGCAAGCGGCGAGGGGCTCTCCGCCATGTGGTCGAGCACGCGCTGCGCGGTTGCAGGTCCGACCCCTGGCAACAGATGCAGGATGCGAAAGCCCGCGACGCGGTCGCGCGGATTCTCGATGAAGCGCAGCAGTGCCAGCATGTCCTTGACATGCGCAGCGTCGAGGAATTTCAGCCCGCCGAACTTGACGAAGGGGATGTTGCGGCGGGTCAATTCGATTTCGAGCGGGCCGGAGTGCGAGGAGGTGCGGAACAGCACCGCCTGGTGCTTGAGCAGCGAGCCCTGCTCGCGATTGGCCAGGACCTGCTCGACGGTGTAGCGTGCCTGCTCGGCCTCGTCGCGCACGGCGACGAGTTGCGGCTTGTGCGAGGAGGTGCGGTCGGTCCAGAGATTCTTGGTGAAGCGCTCGCGTGCAAGGCCGATCACGCCATTGGCGGCCGCCAGCACTGATTGCGTCGAGCGGTAGTTGCGGTCCAGCGTGATGATCTCAGCGCGCGGCGAGAAGCTTTGCGGGAACTCGAGGATGTTGCGCACGGTGGCGGCGCGGAACGAATAGATCGACTGCGCATCATCCCCGACAACCGTGAGGCCGCGGCCTTCCGGCTTGAGCGCCAGCAGGATGGTGGATTGCAACCGATTGGTGTCCTGATATTCGTCGACCAGCACGTGATCGAAGCGGCCGCCGATCTCCTCGGCGATCAGTGCGTCGCTCGTCATTTGTGCCCAGTAGAGCAGCAGATCATCGTAATCGAGCACATGCTGCGCCTGCTTGGCCTCGACATAGGTCGCAAACAGCCGCTTCAGCTCGGAAGCCCAGCCCGCGCACCAGGGATAATGCTGGCCGAGCACTTTCTCGATCTCCATCTCGGCGTTGACGCAGCGGGAATAGATCGACAGACAGGTGCCCTTGGCAGGAAAGCGGCTTTCAGTTCGCGAAAATCCGCAGTCGTGCCGCACGAGGTTCATGAGATCCGCGGAGTCCTCGCGGTCGTGGATGGTGAAGGCGGGATCGACGCCGATCCGCTCGGCATATTCGCGCAGGAGCCGGGCGCCGATGCCATGGAAGGTGCCGGCCCAAGTGAGCGCGTCGCGCATGATCGCCGCATTGTTCTCACCCAGCACTTTTCTGGCGATACGCTCCACGCGGGCGGCCATCTCGGCGGCCGCGCGGCGCGAAAACGTCATCAGCAGGATCCGGCGCGGGTCGGCGCCGGCGACGATCAGATGAGCGACCCGGTGGGCAAGCGTGTTGGTCTTGCCGGAGCCGGCTCCGGCAATGACGAGGAGAGGACCGCCGACGGTGCTGCCATCAGCCACGCCATGCTCGACGGCGCGTCGCTGCTCGGCATTCAGCGTGTCCAGATATGTCCTAGCCGCCACGAATCGCCCCGGTGAAAACCGCAGATTCCGCGATCCGGTCGCGATCCGCAATGCGGCTGGACGGGACGCGATTTAGGATTTAGGGGAGAAGCTCGACGTTGGTTCCAGCCTCGTGCGCCCCAGATGACCGACCAAGATACCGACCAGTTCGAGATGCGCCGGCTGGAGTCGCTCAGCAACACCATTTTCGGTGTCGCCATGACTTTGCTCGCCTATAGCCTGCCCAAGGCCGACGAGCTCAAGACGGCGCCGACCTGGAGCGATCTCGACCATCTCTATTCCGGGCGCGTGGCAGGCCTGATCCTGACCTTCGTCGTCGCCGGCGTGTTCTGGATCAGTCATCATCGTCGCCTTGCGCGCCAGCCCGAGGCCGGCCGAGGCGTGGTGCTGCTCAATCTCGTCTTCCTGCTCTCGATCATCCTGCTGCCGGTCACCAACGGACTCTATGGTAGTTACCGGCTGAGCAGTGCCGTCGCGGTGCTCTATGGCCTGCATCTGACCGCGATTGCGAGCATCAATGCCTGGCTATGGTGGTGCGCGTCCCGCGCCGGCCGTCTTCACGAGATCCTCCCTGCGATCTTTCCAGTGCTCGTGTTCTTGCCGGGCACGCTGGTGGCAGCGGTTACGCCGGAATATGCGCAATTCGTCTGGTTTCTTGCCTTTGGCGCGTTGTTGATACTGTCGGTTCGTCAAGGGGACGCCGGTCGGAAGCCCCTGAGAGTCATCCGTCCGCCGCGGTCGCGCCAAACCCATCGGCTGGCAGGAAAAGCTTGATCGGGCGGATTTCGTAGACCGCGCTCGGATTGACCTTTCGCAGTTCCCGCGCGGCGGCGACCGCGCCGGCCTCGGCCGAAAACTCCATGATGTAGAAGCCGAGAAGCTGTTCCTTGGTTTCGGCAAAGGGCCCGTCCAGCACCACGCCCGCGCCCGGGCCGCGCAGCGTGCGCGCCTTCCCGGTCTCGTCGAGCCGCGCCGCCGGCCCGAAATGTCCCTTGGCTTTCAAGGGCTCTTGAACCTCGCGAAGCCCTGTCATGACGGCGGCGTCCTCGTCTTTCGTCCAGGACATGACCTCGCTTTCCACGTGATAGGCCAGGATGGCGTAGAGCATCGTCACCTCGCTTGTTTGGCACAGTTGCCGGCTCAAGGACGTATGACGGCTGATGAATCCGACAAGCGCGGATCAGGAAATATTGCGCGACCGCGCCAGCGACGAAACCGTCCCGAAACCCGATTGTCCGACTTCGTTTGAACGTTGGTTCCAGCGATCGCGACTGATGGCCGCAATGAATACGAGATTCGTCGGCATGCTGATCGGTGCTGCCGCGCAGGCGCGGCGTCGCGCGCTCTGATCGGCGCAGGCGTCAGGATTCACTCAGGACCTGCTTGACGAGCTGCTCGCGCAATCTGGCGAGTTCGCCGCTTGCGGTCATCTCCTCGATCACCTTTCCAACCTTTGGCACGAGGTCGCGGTGGCGTTCGTGCAGATAGTGGTAGATGTCGATACGCTCGAGCGGCGGCGAAAGCGGATGGACCCGTGCCTGCAGGTTGAGCTTGCGCACCGCGACGAGCCCGCTGAACAGGTCGGTGACGATCACGTCGAAGCGGTCGGCGTCCAGCATCTGGATCAGGCTCTCCAGGTTCGTGGTCGCGGTGACGCGGCCAAATCCATGCGTGCCGTTCTCCGAGGAGCCGACGCCGCGCACGATCCCAATGCTGTAGTCCTTGATCGAGTCCCAGCCTGCGACATCAAAACGAAGCCTCGTCGCGAAGACCGCGGGCTCGATATAGTTGATTGCGGGTGTGACCCGGACCAGCGTCGGGTACTCCTTGGACAGCGTGCCGATGCGCTGGATCTCGCCGTCGAGCTCGCCTGCACTCGAGAGCGCGAGCGCGCGCTTGCCAGGCACATCCTCGAATTCGAGCTTGATGTTCAGCCGCGCATAGACCACGCGCAACATCTCGCCGCCGACATACTGGTCGGGGATGTTGGCGATCCGCGCCAGCCGGATGACCGACTGGGCCTGTGAGGAGTGGGCGAACAGCAGCAGTGCGCCGATAAGACATATCCGCCACATGAGGCGTCTCCCGCTCGTCCTTGCTACCACCGGATTCATGAATCGGTGCGATCTACCGCGGATGGTAATTGGTCCTGCGAATCACAGCGACTATGCGCAACCCGCGATGCGGGGCTACTCCGCACTTTCACCGATGACATTTTAGCACGCATGGTGCTAGTTTGCGCAGGCTTCCTGCGGCTGGGCGCAAAAATTGCCCCCACAGACGAATAATCGTCCAGGATCTAGCAAGGAGGCTGCGCGAGCAGGTCGGCTCTTCCAGAGGGGTCGAACTGTCGAATCGCGGCAGGCCGGAACGGGCCGACGCAGGATTGTCGCCATCTCGGGGGAGTGGTGCATGGGCAACACAGGTGAGCACGATCCCAATCGCGGCCGCGCCATCGCGCCGGCGGCCGCGAAAGAGGATCTGCCACGAATCGGGATCCCGATCGGTTCCCCGCTGCCGCGCGTCTTCTCCTGGTTTCGCAGCGGCATCGGCCTGCGCCTGCTTGCCGCCGTGCTGCTGTTCTCGTCGATCGTGACGCTGACCCTGACCGCACTTCAGCTCTATCTCGACTACGATCGCGAGATGAGCATCATCGAGACGCGGCTCAATGAGATCGGCCGCAGCTATCTCGGCAGCCTCGGCGAGAGCCTCTGGAGCCTCGACAGGAACCAGATCGAGCTCCAGGTCAACGGCATCATGCGACTGCCTGACATTCAGGCGGTCGAGGTCCGCGAATTTGCTGATCGTCCGAAACCGCTTCGCGTGGCGGTCGGCGAAAGCGGCGGCCGCGCGGTGGTGGTCCGCGAATATCCCATCGACTACGTCATCCAAGGCGAGAAGCACAGGCTCGGCACGCTGCACGTCGAGGCGACGCTGACCGACGTCTACAGGCAGTTGCTGAACCGAGCCTTGATCATCCTGGCGAGCCAGGCGGCGAAGACGTTTCTCGTCTCGCTCTTTATCATCTACATGTTTCATCTGCTGGTGACCCGGCACCTCGTCGCCATTGCCGAGTTCGTCAGCAAATTCACCCTGGCGCGGCCACAGCCGCCGTTGCACCTGGAGCGCGGGCCATCGCACGAGGTGGACGAACTCGACAAGGTGATCGACGCATTCAACGCCATGTGCGCAAGTCTGCAGCGTGCGTATGGCGATCTGCGGCTCGCCAACGTCAATCTCGAACGCGATCTTCAGGTCCGGCGGCGTGCCGAGGGTGATGCGCGCCGCAGCGAGCAGCGCTTCCGCGACTATGCGGAAACCGCCTCCGACTGGTTCTGGGAAACCGGGCCGGATCACGTGTTCACCTATATCTCGGATCGCGCGGGCTCCTTCGGGATGCATCGCGATCTCGTGATCGGCAGGCGGCGTCCCGACGGCGCTATCGATCTGGAGACCGAGCCGCAGAAATGGCGCGACCACATGGCGGCGCTGGAGCGCCATGAGCCGTTCCGCAAGTTCGAGTATAGGGGCCGCGATGCCGCCGGACGCATTAGGCATTTCAGCGTCAACGGCCGGCCGGTATTCGACGCCGATGGCCGCTTCCTAGGCTATCGCGGCTCGACCACCGACCTCACCGACCAGCACGAGACCGAGGAGCGGCTACGGCAATCGCAGAAGATGGATGCGATCGGCCAGCTCACCGGCGGCGTCGCGCATGATTTCAACAACGTGCTCACGGTCATCACCGGGACGATCGAGATCCTCCAGGAAGGCCTTGCGGACAAGCCGCAGCTTGCAGCGATCGCGCAGCTCATCGACGACGCGGCGACGCGCGGCGCCGAGATCACTTCTCAGCTCCTGACCTTTGCCCGGCGCCAGCCGCTCGATCCGCGCGAGATCGACGTCAACGGTCTCGTGGTCGAGACCGCGCGGCTGCTCAAGCCGATCCTCGGCGAGCACATCGAGATCGACGCCGAGCTCGCCAACGATGCGTGGTTTGCGATGGCCGATCCGTCACAGCTCTCCTCGGCCATCGTCAATCTCGCCGTCAACGCGCGCGACGCCATGCCAGGCGGCGGCAAGCTCACGCTTCGGACCGCCAATCGCGTGCTCGACGGGGCGGGCGAGTCCGGCGATCGCGAGATGGAGCCGGGCGAGTTCGTGATGATCGCGGTGGCTGATACCGGTCATGGCATCCCCGCCGACATCCGCGACCGCGTGTTCGAGCCGTTCTTCACCACCAAGGGGGTCGGCCGTGGCACCGGGCTCGGGCTCAGCATGGTCTACGGCTTCGCCAAGCAGACTGGCGGCACGGTCGCGATCGACAGCGAGGAAGGTCGGGGCACGGTGGTGAAGCTGTTTCTGCCGCGTTCGATCGGCCAGACGGCGAGCCAGGCCGGGCCCGTGGCCGCGCCGAGCCTTGCACGCGGGCATGAGACGATCCTGGTGGTCGAGGACGATCCGCTGGTGCAAGGCTATGTGATCGCCCAGCTCGGCAGTCTCGGCTATCGGACACTGGTTGCCAGCGATGGCGCGTCTGCCCTCGCGCTGGTGGGGCAGGGTATCAAATTCGATCTCCTGTTCACCGACATCATCATGCCTGGCGGCATGAACGGTCGGGAATTGGCGGAGGCGATTCGCGAGCGCCGTCCCGATGTGAGGGTGCTCTACACGTCAGGTTATACCGACGACGCCATCGTTCATGAGGGCCACCTCGATCCCGGTATCGCGCTGCTGAGAAAACCATATCGGAAGTTGGAGCTGTCGCAGAAGATCCGCGAAGTGCTGACCGGCGGCCTGCCGTATTGATCCAGCGGGTAGCGCAGAAGACGAGCATGTGTGCGAAAAAGAGAAGGCGCGGCGGGGAAACCCCGTCGCGCCCGATCTGTTGTCTCGCTGGTCCAGGGCTGAGAGCGCCCCGTTGCCAAGCTTCACGTCAAAGCCTAGCGGGCGATCCCAGCGAGGTGACAGCGCTTGAGATAAGACACTGGATCACCTCCTTTCGTTGGTTTCGGGGGAGTTAATATAGGTCGGGACCGCGCCGAAGTTAAGGGGCGCAGCGCCCCGACACCGCGGCGCGCGACGGAGCAGGGCCTGTTCGCAACGCCAAAAGGTCGGCTCTGGACGGTTGAGGCGCCCGGCGGGCCGTGTTAGGGGATGCCTCTATGCGGGTGTAGCTCAATGGTAGAGCAGCAGCCTTCCAAGCTGAATACGAGGGTTCGATTCCCTTCACCCGCTCCAATGATTTCAACGGCTTAGCGCGTCAAGACCCTTTTCATTCTCACACGTCGCGCATTTTCATTCTGACAAAAGTTCACTTTTCCTCGCTTGCCTGGCTTGCCGTGCGCGACGCTCGGCGATGTCAGGTCAGTTAGATTCGGACATCCCGCCTTGTCAGCCTCGTCGTTCGATCACGGCAGAATGGGTGCGTGGTAGGTGAAAGTCATCATCATGACTGCAGCCACGATCATGATGATCGGGAAGTGCACGAAGAACTGCACAGAGGTGTATCCGATCAAGTCCTTCGACTTCAATCCGAGCACGCCAAGCAGGGGCAGCATCCAGAACGGATTGAGCGCGCAAGCCGCAAGCTGGTCCGCGCTCGGCAAGCGCTGAGAGCCCGACGCATATGGTAGGATGGTCGTGGTCGACGTCCAGCTACCGCAAATTAGGGTGAGGGGCCCATCTCTCGCCATGTTGTGCCGCAGCGAAATGCTTTAGCCGAATAAAGATCGAAAGAGGACACGCTCATGCAGTGGCTCAAGGAAACCTTTCATGTCGACAAGCCCATCATCGCCATGTGCCACTTGCAGGCACTGCCGGGCGATCCCGGCTACGATATGGTCGGCGGCATGAGCAAAGTGGTCGAAATGGCCCTTGCAGATCTCGACCATCTCCAGAATGGCGGTGTCGATGCCGTAATGTTTTCCAACGAATTCAGCCTGCCTTACCTGACCAAGGTACGTTCCGAAACCACCGCGGCAATGGCACGCGTCGTCGGCGAGCTCATGCGCTTCATCAAGGTGCCGTTTGGCGTCAACGTCTTGTGGGATCCGATAGCATCGATCGATCTTGCGGCCGCCACCGGAGCAAGCTTCATTCGCGAGATCATGAGCGGGGTGTACGCCAGCGATTTCGGGCTCTGGAATACCAATGTTGGTGAAACGGCGCGCCACAAGGCAAGGCTCGCCCCGAAGCTCAGGCTTTTATTCAACATCGTGCCCGAAGCCGCCGCCTATCTGGGCGATCGCTCGGTTGCGGATATCGCTCGCTCGACCGCGTTCAACAACCGGCCTGACGCCATATGCGTATCCGGCCTCACCGCCGGCGCCGAAACAGACACCCAGGTCCTTTCCACGGTCAAAGCGGCCGTACCGGGCACAGCTGTGCTTTGCAACACGGGTTGTAGGATCGACAATATCGAGCGCCAGCTCGCCGTTTCGGACGGGGCAGTCGTCGGATCTACTTTCAAGGTCGACGGCATCTTCGAGAATCCGGTCGATCCGGCGCGTGTTAAGGCCTTCATGGACAAGGTCAAAGCGATACGCTCTGCCTCGCGCGCGGTCGCTTAGGACATGCTCGCGCGATCCGGCAGCCCGCGGTGCCGGCTCGATCCAGATCTGATGAACAGGAAAGGTCCGGTACCGGACCAGATCGGACCAAAGTGACGATTGATCAACGCAGCCTTGCACGCATCGAGGCATGGACCAAAGAGCTCTGCCTGATACCTGGTCTTTCCGGTTACGAGGATCCGGTGAGCGACTACATCCGGGCCACCTTTGCCGACCGCCGGGTCGAGAGTCACAGCGATGCGCTCGGGAATCTGACCCTTACGGTGAAGGGGGCGGATCCCGCAGCTCCATCGGTGATGGTCTTCGCCCATAGCGATCAGCTTGGCCTCTTGGTACGGCGCATTGAAGCGAACGGCTTCGTTCGGGTGGAACGGCTTGGGGGCGTGCCCGAACGTGTGCTGCCGGGCCTGCGCATGGTGATCATGAACAAGCACGGCAAGCAGATCCCTTGCGTCGTCGGCATCAAAGCACACCATGCCACCCCGCAAGACGAGAAGGGCCAGGTGCTCGGCTATGACAAGTTGTTCCTCGATCTCGGCGCCAGATCAGCGGAAGAGGTGCGAGTTCTCGGCGTCGAAATCGGTGCACCCGTCACCTACTGCCCCTCTTTCGAACGGCTGGCCGGCACGCGTGTGTCCGGAACGGCGATCGACGACCGCGCCGGCTGCGCCGCGCTGATGGACCTCGTGCAGAGACTTTTGGATGAACCCGTTCCCGCCACGCTGCATGCGGTCTTTTCGGTCCAAGAGGAGTTCAACCTGCGCGGCGCCATGCTTGCGGCCGAGCGTCTCAGGCCAGATGCCGCGATTTCGATCGATATCATGGTCGCCTCCGATACGCCTGATCTTAAGGAGCGCGGCGAACTGCAGCTTGGCGGCGGCCCGGCGCTTGGCCTCTATAGCTTCCACGGGCGCGGCACGCTCAATGGTACGCTTGCGCATCCTGCGCTCCTCAATCATCTCGTGGAGACCGCAGGCCGTGTGGGAATGCCGATCCAGCGCAGCGCTCACACCGGCTGCCTGACGGATTCCTCATACGTTCAGCTCGTGGGTGAAGGTATTCCTTCCATCGATATCGGCTATCCGACACGCTACACGCATGCGCCGATCGAAACCTGCGACCTTGCCGATCTTGAACAGATAGCGGCACTGCTTGCCCTTGCCCTGCACGATATGAAGGCAGGCTTCTCCTTCAAACGGAGGAGATATTCATGCGCCACCTCCTAGGCATCGATATTGGCAGTTATTCCAGCAAAGGCGTCCTGCTCGATGAGCTCGGTACTATTCGGGCAACTGCGCAGCGCAAGCACGACATGCGCGTGCCAGGGCCAGGACTCGCAGAACATGACGCCCTACAGGATTGGTGGGAGGGCTTTCGCGCGCTGAGCCAGCGTCTGATCCAGGACAGTGGGATCAACCCGGCCGCAGTCACTGCGGTCGGGTGCAGCGGGATTGGCCCCTGTGCACTGCCTGTGACGCAAGCCGGCGAGCCCCTACGCCCAGCCATCCTGTATGGCGTCGATACGCGCGCCGAAGCCGAAATCGAAGAGCTCAACGCGGAACTCGGCGCACCGGCCGTGCTGGCCCGAACCGGCAATCCGCTGACGACACAATCTGTCGGCCCGAAGGTACGGTGGCTTGCCAAGCACGAGCCTGACACTTTCCGCAAAACCGCGCGGATCGTCGGCTGTCCTACCTTTATCGTTCACAGATTGACGGGACGGTGGGTCGTCGATCACTACGGCGCGTCCTGTTACACGCCATTCTATGACCTTGCCGCCAACGCTTGGCATGACGAGACGATCGAACGGATTTGCCCGGTCGACTGGCTACCTGAAATAGCCTGGACAACGGAGATTGTCGGCCATGTGAGCACTGAGGCCGCAGCAGCAACCGGGCTTGCCGCAGGCACGGCTGTGATCGCTGGCACCATCGATGCGGCGAGCGAAGCGATCAGCGTCGGCGTGCAAAAGCCGGGTGACTTGATGATCATGTATGGCACTACGGCCTTCTTCATCCAGGTCAATGCCGATCTCGTCGTCGACTCCCGTTTCTGGGCTGCGCCGTTTCTGTTCGAGAACACCTGGAGTGTCATGGGCGGGCTTGCGACTGGAGGCGGTCTCACCCAATGGTTTCGCAAGGAAATGACCGGACTTTCCGACGAGGAGTCATCCTTCCAGACGCTGATGGAAGAGGCGCTCAAAAGTCCGCCGGGCGCAAACGGCATTCTGATGCTGCCCTATTTCAGTGGTGAGCGAACGCCAATCAACGATCCGCAAGCCAAGGGACTGATCTTCGGCCTGACGCTCGCGCACCGGCGCGGCGATGTCTATCGTGCGCTGATCGAGGGAATCGGACACGCAACGCGGCACAATCTCGACAGCTTTGCCGAAATCCAGCCGGCTCGAAGCATCTACGCGGCCGGAGGCGGCGTGCAGAATCCTCTCTGGACACAATGCGTCAGCGACATTGCAAGCGTGCATCAGAATGTGCGCCGACACACGATAGGTGCTGCGCTCGGATCTGCCTTTCTCGCAGGAATAGGTTGCGGGATCTTCGTGCCGGAGGACATCGACCGCATTAACCCGATCGTGTCTCAAATCGTGCCGAATGAGGCCAACCGCAATCGCTACGCGGTCGATCACGCTGCGTTCAAAGCGCTTTACATCAACAACAGAGGTACGATGCGACGGTCCACGGCAAGCTAGTCCAATTGGCTATCGGAAGCGTGGTGGATCGTTCAAGGGCGCGCAACCAGCAATGGCTGCACGTTTGCGCCACCTGCCATCAGGGGATTCGACGGCTCGAAACGCTCACGCAGCTCTCGCCTCCTGACGAGCGCGCGCGCACTGGTAAATGCGTCTTTCAGACTTTCGGCTCGTCGGAGCGCGACGTTGAAGAAGGCGTCACCGAAATAAGTCCACTTCGCCTTGTCTTCGCAGCCGAACGACGGATGATCGGCGTCCGCCGCTGTGATGACCAAGACATCGGGATTCGCGAGACGAGGAATGAAGACTCCAGAGTAGCAGGCCGAGATGATCACCACCTTGTGGCGTACGCCGGTCTGTTCGAGGATCTCGGCGAGACGGGAGGGTGTGAGTGTTTGCGCAAGCCGCCCTGCTTTGATAGCAAGGCCGTCCGGCGAGCCATGCGAGGTGAGGATCAAGAACAAAACGTCGTTCTCGGTGTCCAGGCGGCCGGCCACCACCCGTAACGACCTGGCTAGCGTTTCGACAGTGGCGCTGCCACCCTTCTTCGAATTGTACTGCACCTCGATCGGTCCAGTTTCGAAACGATCGGCGACGACCTGGGCTGCACCAGTCGCCTCGCTTCGAAATACGCCTTGATCGCCGAAAAGTCCAAAGGACACCACGCCGACCTTGTGGGCATCTTCGATGGCATGCACCGTCGAAACCGACAGCGTGATGGCGAGGGCAAAAGCAACGAGCGACGCGCCAGGCCGCCTGATCCAGAACTTCGCGGTGATGGTGTTGGAGATCATGGTGAGCCTCGCTTTCGGTCGGCAAAGGAGCTTGCTGATGAACCATTCCCCCGTGTGCACGATGTGTGCACCGAGAGATCTAAGTAAGTCTCATAACAGGAAATGTTGAACCGGTCTGGCCTCGCACGCAGCATGAGCCGGTTTGAAGCGCGACGATGAGCCCGTGGGCGTTCGCCATCAGGGATCTAGCCCGACCGAACTGTTCTTCTGGCAGACGCTTACGCCTTTGAATGTACTGGCGACGATTGCCGCGCTCCGGGACCGGGATGTACATGAACGGCCTTGGCCGTCAGTGGCTCTCCGCATTCCGAGCAGACCATCACGAGATCGAACAGTTTTCCGCAGCTCTTGTGCTCATGCAGCATCGGCCTTCCACGTGAGTCGACCATGTGGACGTTACCCCAGTGCACGATCGACATGATGATCGGATAGAGGTCGAGGCCCTTCTGCGTCAGGATGTATTCGTAACGCTTTGGCGATTCCTGGTAGGGAATCCGGCGAAGCACGCCAAACCGCACCAGCTTCTTCAGCCTGTCAGCGAGAAGATGCCGGGTAATTCCTAGCGACGCCTGGAATTCATCGAACCTGCGGATGCGCAGAAAGCATTCGCGCAGGATGAGCAGGCTCCAACGGTCGCCGATCACCGCCACGGTTCGGGCGAGCGAGCACGGTTCGTCCTCGAGCGCGTCCCATTTCATCGATCTCTCCACGGCATTACAAATAAATTCTAAATCGGAACTGACGGAAAATCAACGGGATGTCCGAAAACGGCGGCTTACAGCCCTATTGTATGATCAAGATCATATTGACAGTTCTAAAATAGAACTATATCGATTGTCGCGCATCAACCAGGCGCGCACGCAAGCGCCGCCGTCGAAGGGAAGGGCGCTCCATGACCGCTCCGCTTAAGGTCGAGTTTCACTTCGATTTCGGCAGTCCCAATGCCTATCTTGCCGAACTCGCACTGTCCGCCGTCGAACAGCGAACGGGCGTCAAGTTCGACTACGTCCCCGTGTTGCTCGGCGGCGTCTACAAGGCGACCGGCAACATGTCGCCGGCCGAGTCCCTGCACGGCATCAAGAACAAGCCCGAATATAATGCGCTCGAAACCGCGCGTTTTCTGCGGCGCTACAACATCACCAAATTCAAGTCGAACCCGTTCTTCCCGGTAAACACGCTGACGCTGATGCGCGGCGTTGTGGCGGCCCAGTTCGAGGGAATATTTGAGCCCTATTTCCGCGCCGCGTATCATCACATGTGGGTCGAGCCCAAGAAGATGGACGATCCGCAGGTGTTCCGCGAGGCGTTCTTGTCCTCTGGTCTCGATATCGACCGCATTATCGCACGGGCACAGCAGGACGACGTCAAAAAGAAGCTGATCGAGAACACCAGCGACGCCGTGGCTCGCGGCTCGTTTGGATCGCCGACCTTCTACGTCGGAAGCGAGATTTTCTTTGGAAAGGACAAATTGCGCGAGGTGGAGGACGAGATCGTCGCGCAACTGGCCACGGAACGGCGCAAGACCGCCTGATCCGAACCGCGTGCAAGACAAGAATCGGGCCCGAGGGGCCGTTGCAGGGAGGTTTCAGTGGTGGCTTCGACGCAGACGGCGGCAGAACATCTTGAAGGTTTGCCAAACCGGATCCACGAGGTGATCGACCGGTATGTCGATGCGACGCCGGATCGGCTCGCGCTGATCGATGACAAGGCAAGCTTGACGTATCGCGAACTGGATCGGAGCGTGGGTGGCGTCGCCGGCGCGCTGCAGGCGCTCGGAGTCCGCGCCGGCGACCGCATGATGATCGTCAGCGAAAATTCCATTCCGCTTGCCTGTCTGCTGCTCGCCGCAAGCCGGCTCGATGCCTGGGCGATCGTCGTCAATCCGCGGCTGTCGCCCCGCGAGATTGACCAGATCAGGGATCACAGTGGGGCTCGCCGGGTCTTCCTTACAGCCGCTGTGTCGCAGGAAGCGGCCGACCACGCGACGCGATATGGCGCGTCTCTGCAGGATGTCGGCCCGCTCCGCGGCATCGGCGTGACCGCGCTGAACGAGGAGACTTCGGCGGAGCCGGTCGAGACCGATGGTTCGCATCAGGTTGCAGTTCTCATCTACACGTCGGGGACCACGGGCACGCCCAAGGGCGTGATGCTGACTCACCGCAATCTTCTGTTTAGCGCCAGGGGCACGGCGGGCTGGCGGAAGATGACTTCGGCCGACGTGCAATATTGCGTGCTTCCGATCTCGCACATCGTCGGCATTTCGCTGCTCACCATGACTTTGATGGTCGGCGGCACAGTACGCCTGGTCACGAAGTATGATCCGGCTGCCCTTGTGAAGGCGATGGCGGAGGAGGGGATTACCATCCTCAATGGCGTGCCCGCGACCTACCAGCGTCTGCTCGAGTACCGGCGTAACGCAGGCCAGCCGAAGTTCGATCGCGGTGCGCTTCGTCTGATCGCGGTGGCGGGAGCGCCGCTCGATCTGGAGCTCAAATCTCGTGTCGAGCAGGAACTCGGCCTGCCACTCCTGAACGGCTATGGCATCACCGAGTGCTCGCCGGGCATTTCCGGGGTTCGGGCCGATAGCCCCAGGGTCGACCACGCAGTAGGAACGGTTCTCCCCGGCCTTGAGGCAAAGCTCGTCGCTCGGAACGGCAAGACCGTTGCCAACGGTGAGGTCGGTGAGCTCCATGTTCGTGGCCCGAATGTGATGCGCGGTTACTACCGCGCTCCTGACCTGACCGCGAAGGCGATCGATGCCGACGGTTGGTTTAACACCGGTGACCTCGCTCGCTTCGAGGGTGACTGCCTCTACATCGTCGGCCGAACCAAGGAGATGATCATTCGCTCCGGCTTTAACGTCTATCCGGCCGAGATTGAGGCAGTGTTGAGTACGCACGATGCGGTGGTGCAGTGTGCCGTGGTCGGGCGGCCAGTCGAGGGCAATGAAGAGGTCGTGGCCTTCGTGCAGTTGATCAAGGGCTCAAAGGCCACCGCGCAGGACCTCATGGCTCATGTCGTCCCGCAGCTCACCTCCTACAAACGTCCCTCGGAAATCATCCTGCTGGATGCGCTTCCGGCGACCTCGACGGGAAAGATTCTGAAGCACAAGCTGGCGGAGTCCCTGCGCGGCCAAGCGTGAGCATCGACGCCGCTTTCGAGAAGAGTTCAGTCAAAACCAGAGGCCGGAGAAAACCATGCAGAAGAGAAATGCGACTGTCGCTGTCATCGGTGCCGGCGACTACATCGGTGGCGAGATCGCCAAGAAATTCGCTTCCGAAGGCTTTAGGATCTTCGCCGGCCGCCGCAATGGCGACAAGCTCGCGCCGCTGGTCAAGGAGGTCGAGGCCGCCGGCGGCGAGATTCATGCTCGCTCGCTCGACGCGCGCAAGGAGGAGGAGATCGTCTCCTTCCTCAACGACGCCGACAAGCACGCGCCGCTGGAAGTCTGCATCTTCAACATCGGCGCCAACGTCAATTTCCCGATCCTGGAGACCACTGAGCGCGTGTTCCGGAAAGTCTGGGAGATGGCCTGCTATTCCGGCTTCCTGGCCGGACGCGAAGCGGCACGGCTGATGCTGCCACGCGGCGGCGGCAACATCTTTTTTACCGGCGCCACGGCATCCTTGCGCGGCGGCAGCGGCTATGCAGCCTTCGCCAGCGCCAAGTTCGGCCTGCGCGCGGTGGCGCAGGCGATGGCGCGCGAGTTGGGGCCGAAGAACATCCATGTCGCGCATCTCATCATCGACTCCGGCGTCGATACCGAATGGGTGCGGCAGCGCCGCATCGAGGCGCTGGGTCCCGATGCGCTTGACAATCCCGATCTCCTGATGCCGCCGTCGTCGGTCGCGGCATCCTACTGGCAGCTCTATCAGCAGCCGAAGAGCGCCTGGACGTTCGAGCTGGAAATCCGCCCCTTCGGCGAGAAGTGGTAGGAGGAGGTCCGATGGAGCTCGCGTTGTCACCGGAGGATGCGGCCTTCCGCGACGAGGTGCGCGCCTTCATCGCCGGGAATTATCCGGCGGAGATGCGCGTTCCGAACCCGGAGACCGATCTCTCCAAGGAGCAGATGCTGCTGTGGCATCGCATCCTGCACAAGAAGGGTTGGATCGCGCCGCTCTGGCCGAAGGAATATGGCGGACCCGGCTGGGCGATCACGCGCCGCTTCATCTTCGAGCAGGAGACGACCCGTGCGGGCACGATGCCGCCGTTGGCGTTCAGCGTCACTATGGTCGGCCCGGTCATCTATACGTTCGGAAACGAGGCGCAGAAGAAGAAGTTTCTGCCGCGCATCCTCTCCGGCGAGGACTGGTGGTGCCAGGGCTATTCCGAGCCGGGCTCCGGATCCGACCTTGCCACCGTCCGCACCAAGGCCGTGCGTGACGGCGACCACTACATCGTCAACGGTCACAAGACCTGGACCACGCTGGCCCAGCACGCCGACTGGATCTTTTGCCTGGTGCGGACCGATCCGACCGCCAAGCCGCAGTCCGGCATTTCGTTCCTGTTGATCAATATGAAGTCGCCCGGCGTTACGGTCCGGCCGATCATCACCATCGACGGCTCCCATGAGGTCAACGATGTTTTTCTGGAAGACGTTCGTGTTCCCGTCGAGAACCTGATCGGCGAGGAGAACAAGGGCTGGAGCTACGCCAAGTTCTTGCTCGGAAATGAACGGACCAGCATGGCCGGGATCGGCCGCTCGACCCGATACATCGAGCGCCTGAAGCGGATCGTGAAGGCCGAGATCCCGCAGGACGATCCGGCCCATCTCGAATTCATCAGGGATATCGCGCGCGTCGAGCTCGACGTGCTGGCGCTGGAAGCGACCGAGCTGCGGGTCGTGGCGCAGATGGCGCGCGGGATCGATCCGGGGCCGGCGGCCTCGCTGTTCAAGATCCGCGGCACCGAGATCTTTCAGAACATCACCGAGCTGACTCACCGTGCCATCGGCAATTATGGTCTGGCGATCCGCGAGCATCCGGTCAGCGCGAACCATTTCATGCCTGGGCCGGACTATGGACACACCGCGTCGGAAAAGTACCTGAACTCGCGCAAGCTCAGTATCTACGGCGGGTCGAACGAGATCCAGCGCAACATCATCGCCAAGGCAGTGCTCGGTCTCTAGCAACAGCGCCACAAGAGGATCGGATGGATATCCAGTTCACGGAAGAGCAGGAATTATTGCGATCGAGCGTCCAGCGCCTGCTGCGCGACCAGTATGATTTTGACGCGCGCCGCAAGATCGTCGCAAGCGAAGAAGGCGTCAGCTGCGAACAATGGGCCGATTTCGCCGAGCTCGGCCTGTTCGCGGCGCCGTTCTCCGAGGACGTCGGCGGTCTCGGTGGCGGGCCGCTGTCGACCATGATCATCATGCAGGAGTTCGGCCGCCACCTCGTGGTCGAGCCGTTCGTGGAAACGGTCGTGCTTGCCGGCGGCCTGATCGAGCAGGCGGGATCCGACGCGCAGAAGCAGGGCTTTATCCCCGACATCATCGCGGGGACGAAGATGTGGGCTCTGGCCTGGGCCGAAAAGGGCTCGCGCTTCGATCTGGCGACGGTGACGACCAATGCGCGCCGCGACGGCGGCGACTACGTCCTCACTGGCGAGAAAACGGCTGTGATCGCGGCACCCTGGGCGGATTATCTTATCGTCTCCGCCCGGATCTCAGGTGACCGCGGCGGCGTCAGCTTGTTCGTCGTCGATCGCCGCGCAGCCAACCTGCATCTGCAGAGTTTCAAGACCATCGACGGACGCCGCGCCGCTGAGGTCGGTTTGAACAATGTCCGCGGTCAGCTGCTTGGCAAGGAAGGCGAGGGCGTCTCCGCGCTGGAAGCCTGCCGTGATCGGGCGATCGGCGCGCTCTGTGCAGAAGCCGTCGGTGCGATCGGGGAGCTGAACTCGGCCACGCTGGAATATTCAAAGACGCGAAAGCAGTTCGGAACGACGATCGGCTCGTTTCAGGTGCTGCAGCACCGGATGGTCGACATGTTCATCGCGCATCAGGAGGCGCTCTCCCTGATGCAGCACCTCAATCTCAGCCTCAACGCGAGCGACGCAGGCGTCTCGCGGCTGGCGTCAGGCGCAAAATCGAAAATCGGTTATGCCGGCAGGTTCGTCGCAGACCAGGCCGTGCAGCTGCATGGTGGCATGGGCATGACCGACGAGCTCAACGTCGGGCACTACTTCAAGCGCATTTCCTCCATCAACATCCAGTTCGGTGATCCCGCCTATCACCTGCTGCGCTACGCGCGGCTCGAAAAAGCGGCTTAAGCAGAGAGGCAAGCATGACAACTGATGCAGTTATCGTTTCTACCGCGCGTACCGGTGTCGGCAAGGCCTATCGCGGCGCGCTCAACAACACCGACGGTCCGACCCTGGCCGGCCATGTAATCGGGGAAGCGGTGAAGCGCGCCGGTATTGCGCCCGGCGAGGTCGAGGACGTGGTGATGGGCTGCGCCATGCAGCAGGGCACCATGGTGATGAACGTCGCGCGCAAGGGCGCGATCCGTGCCGGTCTCCCCGTCACGGTTGCCGGTACCACAATTGATCGCCAGTGCGCCTCTGGCCTGCAGGCGATCGCGGTTGCCGCGCGCTCGGTGATGCTCGACGGCGTCGAGATCGCGATCGGCGGCGGCATCGAGTCGATCAGCCTGGTGCAGAACGACCACATGAACAGGTTCCATGCCGTCGACGAAGAGCTGATGGCGATGAAGCCGGAAATGTACATGTCGATGCTGGAGACCGCGGAGGTCGTGGCCGAGCGCTACAGGATTGGCCGCGATAAGCAGGACGAATACAGCCTCGAATGCCAGCGCCGCGTCGGTGCCGCCCTGCAGGGGGGCCGCTTCAACGACGAGATCGTGCCGATCACGACCAAGATGGCCGTGATCGACAAGGACACCAAGGAGGTCAGCTATCAGCAGGTGACGCTGACCAAAGACGAAGGACCGCGCCCCGATACGACCGCCGAGGGCCTCGCCAAGATCAAGCCCGTGTTCGAGGGCAAGACGATAAGCGCCGGCAATGCCAGCCAGCTCTCGGACGGTGCCTCGGCTTGCGTGATCATGAGCGACAAGATCGCTGCCAGGAAGGGCCTGAAGCCGCTCGGCATCTTCCGCGGCTTCGTCGCCGCCGGCGTCGAGCCGGACGAGATGGGCGTCGGCCCGGTCGCTGCGATCCCGCGGCTGTTGAAGCGTCACAATCTGAAGATCGACGACATCGATCTCTGGGAGCTCAATGAGGCCTATGCGGTGCAGGTGATCTATTGCCGCGACAAGCTCGGCATCGATCCGGACAAGCTCAACGTCAATGGCGGCTCGATCGCGATCGGCCATCCCTACGGCATGACCGGTTCGCGGCTCACGGGGCACCTCCTGATCGAGGGCCGTAGGCGCAAGGCGAAATACGGCGTGGTGACCATGTGCATCGGCGGTGGCATGGGCGCGGCCGGTCTGTTCGAAGTCGTCCACTGATTCAAAAGCGGAGATCACACGTGAAGACGGCAATCACTGAACTATTCGGCATCCAGCATCCGATCATCCAGGGTGGCATGCATTACGTCGGCTTTGCCGAGCTTGCGGCAGCCGTCTCCAACGCTGGCGGTCTCGGCATCATCACTGGCTTGACGCAAAAAACCCCTGAACTGCTTGCGAAGGAAATCGCGCGCTGCCGCGACATGACCGACAAGCCGTTCGGCGTGAACCTGACCTTCCTGCCGAGCTTTACCGCGCCGCCTTATCCCGAATACATCGCTGCCATCAAGGAGGGAGGCGTCAAGGCCGTCGAGACCGCGGGCCGCAGCCCCGAGCAGTACATGCCGGCGCTGAAGGCAGCCGGGATCAAGGTGATCCACAAATGCACTTCGGTGCGGCATTCGCTCAAGGCCGAGAAGATCGGCTGTGATGCGGTGAGCGTTGACGGGTTCGAATGCGGCGGTCACCCTGGCGAGGACGATATTCCGAACATGATCCTGCTGCCGCGCGCGGCGGACGAGTTGAAGATCCCGTTCGTGGCGTCGGGCGGCATGGCGGATGCGCGGAGCCTCGTCGCGGCGCTGTCGATGGGCGCCGCCGGCATGAACATGGGCACCCGCTTCGTCGCCACCAGGGAGGCGCCGGTCCACGACAACGTCAAGCAGGCGTTGGTCAAGGCAACCGAGCTCGACACCGTGCTGGTCATGCGCGCGCTGCGCAACACCGAGCGTGTGCTGAAGAACAAGGGTGTCGATGAGCTGCTCGAGATCGAGCGCGAGAAGGGGGAAAGTCTCAAGATCGACGACATCCACGAGCAGGTTGCCGGGGTCTACCCCAAGGTCATGGTGAACGGCGAGATGGACGCGGGCGCCTGGAGCTGCGGGATGGTGGTCGGCCTGATCAACGATATCCCGACGGTGAGGGAACTGATCGACCGCATCATGATCGAGGCCGAGCAGATCATACGCCAGCGGCTGATCGGCTTCCTTGACGAGAACATCGACGACGTTCCGGCGCGCGCCGTCGCGTGACGGTTCAGCGCGCTTTGCGGGGATGTCGAACAACAGCATCGATGGGAGGGAAAGCATGCTTGCAGTGGGCAGTTATCAATACCCGACGATGGAATCGGTGATCTACGGCAAGCCCGCGGCCGAAGCGCTGCGCGAGGAAGCGGAGCGGCTTGGCGCAAAGCGCGTCTACCTGATCGTCAGTCGCACACTGAACACCAAGACGGATGAGATCGAAAAGATCCGCAAGGCCCTGGGCGAGCGCCATGCGGAGACTTTCGACGGTATCCCGCAGCATACGACGCGCGAAGCGGTGGTGCAGATTGCCCGGCGGGCGACGGAGGCGAAGGCCGACCTGGTCGTGGCCGTCGGCGGGGGCTCGGTGGTCGACGCGGCGAAGATCGTGCTGATGTGCATGGAGCACGAGATTTTCGAGCAGGATGGGCTTGACGGCTTCGAGACCACGCCTGAGCGCCGCTTTGGACAGTTCCGCACTCCCAAGGTGCGTATGATCGCCATCCCGAGCACGTTGTCCGGTGGCGAATACAATTCCGGCGCGCTGGTCACCGATACCCGCCGCAAGCTGAAGCAGATATTCAACCACCCCATGATGATGCCGCGCAGCATCATCCTCGACCCCGCCATGACGAAATATACGCCGGAGAAGCTCTGGCTCGGCTCCGGCACCCGGGCCATGGATCACGGCATCGAGGCGATCTGTTCCAGTCGTCCGAACGTGCTCGTCGATGCCGTGTGTCAACAGGGACTGCGCTATCTGCATGATGGTCTGCGGCGCACCAGGAGCAACCCGAACGACGAAGCGGCGCGGCTGAGCTGTCAGTTGGGCTCGTGGCTGTCGGCCTTTGGGCTGCAGGCGAGGGTGCCGATGGGCGCGAGCCACGCCATCGGGCATGTGCTCGGCGGGACCTGCGACGTGCCGCACTATTTCTGCACGGCCGTGATGATGCCGAGCGTATTGCGTTACAACCGCCCCGCCACGGAAGCCGCGCAGAAGGCTGTCGCCGCGGCGCTCAGCGCGCGAGGGCGTGACGCCGGCGAGGCTTTCGCAGAGTTTGTTGCGGAGCTCGGTCTTCCCCGAACGCTCGCCGAGGTCGGCGTTGCCGAGGACCGCTTTGAACTGATCGGCAAGAACGCAATGCTCTCAATTTTTACGCGGGCGAACCCACAGCCGATCCGCGAGCCCGGCGACATCGTCAAGATACTCAAGTTTGCCGCCTGACTTGATCTGAGAACCTGACTTGAACTGAGAAAAGCATCGCTTCCTGCTCGAGGCAGGGCGCGAAAACAATGGAGAAGTGCACAATGTTTTGGGGCATCCGACTGGCCTGCGCACTGCTGTTTGCAATGTCGGTCCCTTGCTGGGCGGGCGACACCCCCGGCGTCACAGCGACGCAAATCAAGATTGGTGGCATATTTCCGTTGAGCGGACCGGCCTCCTCGATCGGCCAGGTCGGGCAGGGTGTGCGCGCTTATGTGCAATCAATCAACGATCGTGGTGGAATCAACGGACGCAAGATTGAGTACGTGATGCTCGACGATGCTTACAGCCCGCCGAAGGCTTTTGAGCACGCGCGCCGGCTGGTGGAGAGCGACGAAATCGCCTTCATGTTCAGCCAGCTCGGTACGGCGGGCAATTCCGCCGTGGCAAAATACCTCGCTGCGAAACGCGTACCGACAATCGCAATCGTCACCGGCGCGAGCAAATTTACCAGCGTCAAGGACTATCCGCTCACGACCACTGGCCTCGTCAGCTATGATACCGAGGGCAAGATCTACGCAAGATATCTGCAGCGCGCCTTGCCGATGGCGAAATACGCGATTCTGTTCCAGAACGACGATCTCGGTCGTGACTACGTGAACGCTTTCAAGGCCGTGTTGGGCGCCGATTTCGACAAGCGCGTGGTGACCGCCAGTTACGAGGTGACGGAACCAACGATCGACTCACAGGTGGTCACGCTCAAGAGCTCGGGTGCGCAGGCGCTGTTCATCGCTGGTACACCGAAGTTTGCCGCGCAGGCCATCCGTCGTGCGGTGGAGAGCGGGTGGCATCCCACGATCTTGATCAACTTCCCGTCGTCAACGATAGCGGGCACGCTGAAGCCCGCGGGATTGGAGAACTCGATCGGTGTCATCGTCGGTACCCCGAACAAGGATCCAAGCGACCAGAAATGGGCGGATGACGAGGGAGTGAAGGTCTATCGCGCCTTCTTCGAACGATACCTGCCCGGCTCCGATATCACCAATACGAGCTACCTGACCGGATACCAGCAGGGTATGGTATTGGAGCAGATCCTCAAGCAATGCGGCGACGACCTTTCGCGTGAAAACATCATGAAGCAGGCGAAGTCGCTGAAGAACTTCTTGCTGCCAACGGCGCTGCCCGGCGTTCAGATCAACACCAGTGACCGGAACAACATGATCTGGACGCAACTGCAGCTTCAGCGATGGACAGGCACGGGCTGGGAGCAGTTCGGTGAAGTCCTCGACGGGAGCTTGGAGTAGGCCTCCGTGGCGCATCGAGTCTCGCACAAGATCAGACGGTCGAGGTCGGAAAAAGCGTCGTCGAGACCAGTATTTACGAAGTCGAGGACAGTCGGCTCGGGCGTAATTGGGCGTCACCGTTGTCACAGGTGATTGAATTTCCAATTAACTGCTCTGCCGATGGAGCAATGTGAAACGCGTATCGATGACGGCCTGTTCCGGCTTACCGTCGGGGTGCGAGATCCTTGCGATGATCAGTCGCGCAGCTTCCTTTCCGATCAGGTCGCCAGGCGGGCGGATGGTCGTCAAGGACGGATTGGAGGCTGCGCTGAAGCTCAAGTCGCCGAAGCCCACCACCGACACGCGCTCGGGGATTGCGATGCCGAGGCGCTGGCACTCGAAGATCACGCCGAGGGCGATGTGGTCGTTGGAGCAGGCAATCCCGTTCACGTTCGGAAAGCGATGCAGGGCCTCGCCGAGCAGCATGGCACCGACCTCGGTGCTCGCCGGCGCAGGATGCTGGATGATCTCCGCAGTGACGTCCGGCACGTTCCGCGCCGTCTCGACGAAGCCTTGGGCCCGCCGTGCAGCGCGACGATCTTCGTGCAGGCGGGCGCCAAGAAACAGCAATCGCTTGCGCCCTCGTTGAATGAGATGCGATGCGGCGGCGCGACCGACCTGGTCGTGGTGAAAACCGACCGCCATGTCCATCGTCTGGGAACCGAGCTCCCAGATTTCGACAACCGGCACCTTGCTGTCACGCAACAACCTGCGCGTCGCGGCGCTGTGGGAGAGGCCGGTCAAAACGATGGCGGCAGGGGCCCAGGACAGTGCCGCGCGCACCAGATTGTCCTCGTCGTGCTCTTTGTACTCGGTATGGCCGAGCATGACTTGCAGTCGCTGCTTGCCGAGTTCCTCCTGCATGGCCGCGACGGTCTCGGCAAAGAACGCATTGCGGACGGATGGCACGATGATGCTCACGACGCGCGATGATGCCGCAGCCAGGCCGCCGGCCATCAGGTTCGGCACGTAGTCCAGTGCTTCGATGGCGCGTGCGATCGACTCGCTCGCCGCCGCCGAAACTGCATCGGGCTTCCTGAAATAGAGGGACACCGTGGACGGCGAGAGTTCGGCGCGCGCCGCCACATCCATGATTGTGACCCGTTGCATCTTGCGCCGGGTGCGTGTGGGCTTTGCTGCCGCCATTCCCTTGGTAGCCCCGAAATAATAGCGCTGCTATTTGGCCGAGGTTCTGTCCGTGATACTATCGCATTCTCGCTACTGGCAAAAGATCAGTCAAATAGGCTAGAATCGGATCTCAGAACCACGGCGAGAGCCGGGGTCGGCAGGCGTTTTCTCGACCGTTGATTTGCGAAAATCGTAGCGCTACCATTGGGGCCACGGCTTCTACGGCCGTCGGGGATGCGGGGCGGGGACGGGAGAAGAGGGCTCATGGCTTCGGTCAGCCTGCGCAAGCTTGAGAAGAGCTACGGTGCGTTTCGCGTCGTCAAGGCCATCGACCTCGAGATCATCGACGGCGAGTTCGTGGTGCTGGTTGGTCCGTCGGGCTGCGGCAAATCGACGACGCTGCGCATGATCGCCGGACTTGAAAGCATCAGTGGGGGTGAGATTCGGATCGGCGACCGTATCGTCAACGATCTGCCGCCGCGCGAGCGCGACATTGCCATGGTGTTTCAGGATTACGCACTCTACCCGCACAAGACGGTGCGCGAGAACATGGGGTTCAGCCTGAAGGTGCGGGGCACGAACGCGGCGGAAGCGGACGCCAAGATCAGCGGGGCGGCGGAGATGCTTGGCATCACCCATCTTCTCGACCGGCGGCCGGGACAGCTCTCCGGCGGGCAACGCCAGCGGGTTGCGATGGGACGGGCCATCGTTCGGCGGCCGCAGGTGTTCCTGTTCGATGAGCCGCTCTCCAATCTCGACGCAAAGCTGCGCGGTCAGGTGCGCACGGAAATCAAGAGGCTGCACCAGACAATGGGGACCACCATCGTCTATGTGACCCACGATCAGGTCGAGGCGATGACGTTGGCCGATCGCATTGTCATCCTACGCGGCGGCGACATCGAGCAGATCGGAACGCCCGATGAGGTCTACAACAATCCCGCGAGCGTGTTCGTCGGCGGCTTCGTCGGCTCTCCGTCGATGAACTTCGCCAAGGCCAGGGCTGCCCATGGCTACCTCGATTTTGCCGACGGCAACCGTTTGCCGCTTGCGGCTTTGACTGGCACCGGCATCTCGGCGGCTGACGGGCGCGAATTCATAGTCGGCATCAGGCCCGAGCATTTCACATCTGGGGTGTCTGATATCGGCCTGAATTGCCAGGTGCAGGTGGTCGAGCCGCTCGGTTCCGATACGCTGGTGCATTTTTCGTTGGGCGGCGCGACATTGACCGCGCGGCTGCCGCCCGAATTGCGCCCGCACACCGGTGAGGCGTTCAAGCTGGGCCTCGACCCTGCGAAGATTCATCTGTTCGATGTGGAGACGGAGCGTGCCTTGCAGTAGAGGTGCGCGGCGAGCTATCGACCAAAAGCTAGAAATGTCGCGAGCAAGCGGCGATCTTAATCGGGAGGACGGCATGAGTTTGGGACGCATTGCAAAGATAACAGGACTGCTGCTCGGATTTGGAGCATTGGCATTCGCAACCGGCGCGTCCGCCGAAACCCCGTTGAAGGTCTTCATCACAAGCCAGGGGCAGCCCGGCATTTGGCGCACGGTGCTCGATCAATACGAAACTCGCAATCCGGGCGTCAAAGTCACTATCGAGCTGGGCGGCGCGACCTCAGATCTGCAGGCGCAATATCTCAACACGGTCATGACGGCGAAGGACTCGTCACTCGATGTGCTGATGCTCGACGTCATACGGCCGGCGCAGTTTGCGGCTGCGGGCTGGACCAGTCCGTTTGCAAGCGAAAACATGTCGGCTTACCTCCGCGCCTATGCCGAGGCGAACACCGTCAATGGCAAGGTGGTGGCGCTCCCCGCCTTTGCGGATTCCATGTTCCTCTATTATCGCAAGGACCTGCTCGAAAAATACGGGCTCCAGCCGCCAAAGACCTGGGACGAGCTCGCTGCCGCCGCGAAGAAGATCGCGGACGGCGAGCACAATCCGAATCTGCAGGGCCTTTCGTTCCAGGGCAAGGCAATTGAAGGTGCTGTCTGCACTTTCCTCGTACCGTACTGGAGCCAGGGCAAGGTAGTCATGAAGGACGGCAAGCTCGATTTCGATCGTGAGGCTGCCGCGAAATCGCTCGCGCTCTGGAAGAGCCTCGCCGATAGTGGTGTCGCCAAGAAGAACATTGCCGAGGTTGCGACCGACGACACGCGCAAGGAGTTTCAGGCCGGCAACGTTGTATTCGCGGTGAACTGGGCCTACGCATGGGCCATGACGCAGGGCGCGGACTCCGCCGTGGTCGGCAAGGTCGGCGTCGCGCGGCTCCCGGCGGTCGAGGGCGGCGAACAGGCGACTTGCCTCGGAGGTTGGGAGTGGGGTGTGTCCGCCTTTTCCAAGCATCAGGAGGAGGCGAAGAAACTCGTCGAATATCTGTCGAGCCCCGAAGTCTCCAAATTCATGGCCGTCAATGGCTCGCTGCTGCCGACTTATGGCAAGCTCTACAAGGACGCGGACGTGACCAAGGCGGTGCCGTGGTTCGCCGACGCTCAGCCGGTTGTCGAGACCGCGCAGCCGCGTCCGGTGACCCCGCGTTACAACGAGGTCAGTGAAGCGATCCGGACCACGGTCAACGCGGTGCTTGCTGGCGTGACCACGCCGGCGGACGGCGCCACCCAGATCGAGGCTCGCCTGAAGCGAATCCTCCGCTAAGGCACGTTCCGGCGACGAGTGGGTGCGCTCCTGTTCGCATCCCGCTCGTTGTCGCGAATTCTTGCGGTCGCCTTGCGCGCAATCCGGATCGGACTCAATGACGATGACATCCACGTCCAAGAACGCAGCCGGTCGCGTCCATGCGCGGCGCGCGAGGCTGTCGCGCTGGTTTGATCCGGACGAAACGACGCTTGCGGTGCTGCTCCTGGCCCCCGCCGCGATCCTGCTCAGCGTTATCATCGTCTATCCGGTGGGCCGGCTGATCTATACGAGTTTCCTCGACCTGTCGCTGACGTCGGGCCTGCCGGCGCGATTCGCCGGGCTCGCGAACTTTCAGCAGATGCTGGAAGATCCAGTGTTTTGGCAGGCGACCTGGAACACGATCCTGATCACGCTCATCACGGTGCCCGGCGCGCTGCTTGTGGGGCTCGGACTTGCGCTGCTCGCCAATCTGCCGTTCCAGATGCGATGGCCGGTGAGGCTCTCGCTTCTGATTCCGTGGGCGCTGCCGCTTGCGTTTGCGGGCTTGATCTTCGCCTGGTTCTTCCATTCGGAATACGGCGTCGTCAACGACGTGCTCAATCGGATCGGCCTGCCGGGCGTGATCTGGTTCAATTCGCCGCGACTCGCGTTCGCCGCGATCTGCCTCGCCATCATCTGGAAGGCCTCGTCCTTCATGGCGATGATCATCCTGGCCGGATTGCAGACCATTCCGCGTTCGCTGTACGAGGCAGCGGACGTCGACGGGGCAGGGCGTGTGCGGCAGTTCTTCGAGATCACGCTGCCGCTGCTGAAGCCCACGATCGTGGTCGCGCTGATCTTCCGCACCATTACCGCGCTGCAGACCTTCGATATTCCCTACATGATGACGGGAGGCGGGCCGGGCACCGCAACCGCGACGTTGGCCATGTACATCCATCAGAACACCGTGTCGTTCCTCGACCTCGGTTATGGATCGGCACTTGCGGTGGTGATGTTCGGCCTTTCGATGTGCGTCACGGCACTTTACCTGCGGATGATCCGCGGCAGCGGGTCCGCATCATGAGCACGGCTGCCTTCTCCGCCCTCGGCGCGGCCTTGTCCGGCAAACCGTTGCGGGCCATCGCTGCGCTCATTCTCGTCGTGAACGGCCTGTTCCCGGCGCTGTGGATTCTGCTGACCTCGTTCAAGACCGAGGCCGAGCTCACGAAGAAGCCGATCACCTGGCTGCCGCAAGCGGCGACGCTGAAGAATTACGTCCAGGCATTCTCCGATCAACCGCTGCTCACGTTCCTATTCAACAGCTTCATGGTCGCGCTATTGTCGACCGTGCTGACGCTGCTAGTGTCCGTTCTCGCGGCCTATGCGTTGGCGCGACTGAATCTGAGATTTCGCGGCCTCATCATGTCGCTGATCATCGCGGTCTCGACCTTCCCGCTGGTGACGCTCCTGGTGCCGCTGTTCGAGACGATGCGCGCGCTCAATCTGCTCAACACCTGGACGGCGCTGATTCTGCCTTACACGGTGCTGAGCCTGCCGGTCTGTACATTGGTGCTGACGTCGTTCTTCGAGGGCATTCCGCGCGATCTGGAGAATGCCGCCATGATCGACGGCTGCACGCGCTTTGGCGCGTTGTTCAAGGTAGTTGTGCCGCTGTCCGCGCCGGGCGTATTTACCGCGGGTATCCTCGCCTTCGTCAATTCATGGGATGAGTTTCTGCTCGCGCTCTCGTTCAATTCCGATCCGGCACTGCGCACGCTGCCAGTCGGAATCCAGCTTTATCAGGGCGAATTCGCCTTCCCTTGGCCGGTGATCTCGGCCGCGCTCGTCGTCGGCATCGTACCGGTGGCAATCCTGATCGTGATCTTCCAGGAGCGTGTGGTCTCGGGGCTGACGGCGGGCGGCCTCAAGGGATGAGGAGCTGACGTGTCAAAGAAACAGCAAAAATGGTTCCCGGTATCGAGAAGCCGCGTTTCGATCCGGATGCCTGAGGCTTCACGAGGTTAAAAAAATGGCAGCTTACGATTCGGTTCGCTACGCATCATTGGCTGGTCGCAGCGTACTGATTACTGGCGGGGCGTCTGGAATTGGCGCCGAAATGGTGAAGGCCTTTTCTTCCCAAGGGGCGATCGTCTCTTTCGTCGACATCGACGCGGAGGCGGGGCGGGAGACCGCTGCCGCCACGGGAGCCGAGTTCATGGCTTGCGACATCACCGACGTTGCGGCGCTGCGCTCCGCGATCGCGGGCGTGGAAGACAAGCATGGACCGGTCGCAGTGCTCATCAACAATGCCGCCCGCGATGATCGCCACGCGATGGCCGACGTTGGGCCTGAGGCCTGGCGACGCGCGCTGGCGTTGAACCTCGATCATCAGTTTTTCGCCAGCCAGGCCGTGAGCAGGCGGATGATTGAGGCCGGCCGCGGGGCGATCATCATGTTTGGTTCGGTTTCCTGGATGCGCGGGATTCCGGGAATGGTCGGCTATACGGCAGCGAAGGCGGCCATCAACGGCATGACGAAGACACTTGCTCGCGAACTGGGCCCGGCGGGCATTCGCGTCAACTGCATCGTGCCGGGCGCGATCGTGACGGAACGCCAACTGCGGCTGTGGGCGACGCCCGAAAGCAATCAGAAGTTCATCGAGAGCCAGGCGCTCAAATTTCGACTCGATGCCACGCACGTTGCGCGCGTGGCGCTGTTCCTCGCCTCCGACGAGAGCGCAGGCTGCACAGGGGCGAACTTCGTGGTCGATGCTGGCCTGACCTGAAGGGATGGAGAGGAATGGACTTGAAACTTGAGACGACCCAATCCGGCTTTACTGTCTCCATTTGTGGCCGCCGGGTTCTTGCACACAGCGCCGCGGCCCCATGCTTCTTTGTCGGCCAAGGGAACGATAGCATCGCTATGCATCGCGGTCGCTTCGAGATTGAAGATCGCCTTGCTGAACGCTGTCCGCTGGCGCATGCCGAGATGGATGGCGAGAGGATCGTGCTTGCCGCTGCCAAGGGGCAGCCCCCGCGCCTGGCGGTCACGCTCGAGGGCAATGCGCTGGCGCTGCAGGCCCTTGATCCATCCGTGAACCGATTTTGGCTGCGTGTCGTTGCCGACCGGGACGAGAACGTCTGGGGCGGGGGCGAGCAATTCTCCTACTTTGATTTGCGCGGGCGGCAATTTCCGTTGTGGAGCTCGGAGCCAGGCGTCGGGCGCGACAAGAACACCGAGATCACGTTCAAGGCGGACGTGGCGGGCCACGCGGGCGGCGACTACTATCACACGTACTATCCCCAGCCGACTTATGTCTCATCGGCGCGCTATGCGCTGCATGTCGCAACGTTCGCCTTTAGCGTTCTCGATTTTCGCGATGAATCGTTTCACGAGATTGAAGTCTGGGCTGTTCCGGAGCGCATCGAACTGTTTGCTGCCCCGTCGTTCGTCGAACTGGTTGAGATCCTGTCCAGCCGTTTTGGACGCCAGCCACCACTCCCGGAATGGATCTACAATGGTGC